>JAKDZT010000114.1 GCA_030462125.1 Tetragenococcus sp. | reverse complement strand
CTTCTTTATAGTACAAAGTATTCCCATATTTTTTTTCTGTTAAATATTGCATAGCACGTTTTTTATCAGGGCCCTCTTCAATATACTCTTTTAAGATTTTTTCTGGCACGCCGATCCATAATTTATCTCCTTGCGCATAGGTCGTTTCAGTAAAAGGAGTTTCTAGCACATAGTCTTCTACAAGATACTGAGCTAAATTATAACCACCTAGTGTAACACAAAAGCTACTTCTTCCTTGGCGTAAATTAATTTCAAATAATTTATACTCGCCATCTCTTTCATCGTATTTCATATCAAAATTGGCAAAACCTACATACTCGATTTTTTCCAAAAAGTTTTTCATTTGGTTAAAAACTTTTTCGTTGTAATCCGGCATGATCGCTACATAATTGCCTACCGCTTCAGGCGTTGGATCTTCTAATAAGGGATGACCCAAATAAAGCAAACGAACATGGTGATTTTGATCAACATAAGCATTCAACACACGCATCCGGGAGTCATCACCTGGAATAAAGTTTTGACAAATCATCTCAGAGGTATAACCAGCTTGATAAACTTTTGCTAAAATATCATCTACTTCTTCTTGAGAATACAAAATAAACGCCTTTTTACGTCCTTCAAAATCAATATCTAAATATTCTACGCTATCTGAAGGTTTTAAAGCCACCGGAAAGCCAAAAGGTAATTGAACGGAAGATTGTTTTTCTACCATGTCTTTAGTAATAATTAAGGTATCCGGATAAGGCAATCCATATTTTTCACAAGTTTGATAAAAAGCCGCCTTATCTTCCAATGTTTCTTGGGTTTTAGCATCCACCGTTGGACAAATAAAACGTTGACTTAGCTCTTCTTTATTATGAGTAATTAATTCAGTATAACCATCGCCACAAGGGATCAAGATGATCTTACGTGGATCATCCTTATATTGCTCCATCAATTCACGCATCACTTTCATAAAACCCTCTGGCTCAGAAAAACCAGGGTGAGTATAGACGTTTACGATTTTGCTATACTTTGTAGGTGCAAGTTGACCCGCCCCATGCGCTTCTGAAATCGTACCGTAGGCCTCATGAAATGAACGCGCCATCCCATAGACATTAATATCACTACCTAATAAAAGAGGTAAAAATTGTTCGTTTACTTTTGTATCCACAGCTAAAACCACTTTCTTTCTAGAAATTTTCATTCATTTATATTTATTTGAAAGTATACCACAGATAAAAGAATAATTGCATCCATTATCTTTTATTAATGGCATAAACTTTATGCCAAACTAAATCTGCCTTCACTCTATATTCACAACAAATAATCGCTTGAAATACGTACTAAATCCTCGATCATTTGGCTGCCTTCTTCCATCGTTGGGTTTTTATCGGATAAGGCTACTGCAAGGTAACTATTATCACCACGTGTTACTTTTCCAATACTTGAAACGATCCATTCCTCATTTATTCCATTCATCTCATCGTCTAGCCAACCGTTTTTTAAGGAAACGTTACTTGAACCTGCATAGACGCCCCAACTTTGTTCACGATCAATATGGCTCATTAAATCAATAATATAATCTTGTGATTCTTCTGTTAGATATTGCGAAGACAAATATAATTCTTGCAATAATTTCATTTGGTCTTTTGTTGTTGTCGTGGTGTTGCCCCAATTGTCCGCATCCACTTTGGTATCTTTCATATCTAGCTCATCAAAAAGTGTCTGTAACGATTCATAGCCACCTAATGAATCATCTAAAAGGCTGGAAGCTGCCTCATTGTCACTGCTTAGAATCATTTCAGATAAAAGATCTTCCTCTTCATCCGTTAGTCCTTCTTGGTCTTCTTCTTTTTCATGCAATAACAGCATGGCCACCGCTACTTTTACAATGCTGGCTGTCTTATATTTTTTGTCTTTTTCATCATTGGTATACGTATAGCTTTGTTCAGTATCAAGATCATAGATCCTAAATTCTAGTGAATTAGGATTTTCTTTGCCCCATTGATCCCCTTTTTGTTGCAATTTATTTTCGAGGTCCTCTTCACTTTCTCGCGGCTTTTCTGGTGCTTCTTGACTTGCTGTAGTTTCGACTTTAGCTGTTTCTTCCTGCTCTGGTGCAATGGAATCGCCCAGCCAAAATCCTAATGTTAAAAACAAAATAGCCCCTAGAAAGAAGGGGAAAATTTTTATAAATTTCTTCATTTTTTATTTGAAAACATCCATCGAATGAATGTTTTTACCACCTTTCAAGTTAATATGCAGTTCATTCTACGGTCACTTCTTTTAATAATCCACATTATGAACAATGGAAAACTTTATTTGATTCATTCTTTTATTTTTCTAATCATAAATAATCTAGCATAAAAGAAGCGAATTGTAACCACTTCTAAAGGAATTTTAACGTAAAAGTCTTACTAGGATAATGTTAGATTTTAACAAACTGACATTTTTCTTTTAAGATCAACCAACCGTCTTCTTTCGCATACGAGTTTGTTTTATGCTATAATCTTATGATGGAATTTCTATATTTGATAGAAAAACTTATCAATTGGAGGTAAGTTCATGAACGAACGTCAACACGAAGAAAAACATTTAGCTCAAACGATTTCATTAATCGAAAATGAAAGCGAAATGTTACAAAAACAACAGAATGATTTACAAAAAACTATGCAAAACCAGTTAAAAGAAGTTGCCGGAAATACAATAAATACCGCAACTGAAGGATCTTTTTACGAATCTGTCGTCGAGTATAAACAACATGAACATGAACTAACTTTGCGTTATCAAACAGCTGAGTCCCAAGCCAAACGAATAAATACGCTACAGGCAATGGTTGAATCGCCTTATTTCGCACGTATCGATTTTCAAGAAGAGCAAGAGCCAACTGAGACGCTGTATTTAGGAATTGCTTCTTTACGAGACCAAAAAGATAATACCATTGTCATCGATTGGCGCGCCCCAATTGCGAATTTATATTACGAAGGCGAACTGGGAGAAGCGTATTATACAGCCAATAAAGAAACCTTCATGGTGGAATTATTATTAAAACGACAATTTAAAATCCAAAATAGACAACTACTTTCCATGGTAGATACCTCTGAAATGATTAACGATGACTTTTTAATAGATATTCTTGATGAAACGTCTTCTCCTCAAATGAAAAATATCGTTTCAACCATTCAAAAAGCGCAAAATAAAATTATTCGAGATACAACAAGTAAATACATGATTATTGAAGGGATTGCAGGCAGTGGCAAAACTTCTGCCTTACTACAACGTGTTGCTTTCTTATTGTATCATCATCGAAACTGGTTAGACGTCGATCAAGTATTGTTATTTTCACCGAATCACTTATTTTCCGATTATATTTCAATGGTATTACCTTCTCTAGGCGAAAGCGAAGTACCGACTCAAACTTTCACCAACTTTTTGCAAAACTTGGTTCCCCAATATACTATAAGAAACGCGGCACAAGAGGAAGAACAATTTTTGAGCGGACAAAATAATCCCATCCAAAAATTAAAGAACGGGCTAACAGCACTTGAACAAATTCAACCTTATGTTGCGTCTATTACTGATTTTGGTCCTATTTTTCGTGACTTAAAGATTAACGGCCAAACCTATATTACCAAAGGTCAAATTCGAAAGTGGTATAAAGAAACCAATACAGCCCTACCACTTTATCAACGGATACAGCTTTTACAAACAAAACTATTGAAAAAAATTGACGGTCTTCAAAAAGAAGAAGCCAAAAAAGATTGGGTAAAAGAACAAACCTCGGAAAAAGTTGATACAATTTATGAAAACAATCCTGATCTTGACGATTCAGAGGAAAAAGAAAAACAAATAACAAAAGAAATCAAACAAGATCTAGTCAAAAAGAAATTTCGTCCATTGCAAAGACAAGTGAATAATTATCGGTTTATCAATTTTGCTAAACAGTACTTACATTTTCTAAAGCAACTACCTGAAAGTATTTTGCAAAGCTATGAAATTTCAGCTAAACAATGGGAAAACAGTATTCAGTCCATTCGGCAACAAATGAAAAATAAAGAAATGTTGCAAGAAGATGGTTTATTATACTTCTCCCTCTTGAGAAATATCTATCCAATGAATATTGAGCAAAAAGTTCGTTTTATCTTTATCGATGAAATGCAAGATTTTCCTCCTGCACAAGCAGCTCTTTTAAAGCAAATGTTCCCAAGAGCTTCCATAACTTTGTGCGGTGACTTAAATCAAAAAGTGTTTGGCAACGAAACAATTGTCAACTCCATCGATGAATTATTTAAAGAACAAGAAGTCACGCGCTATCAATTAACGACCAGCTATCGTTCCACCGAAGAAATCACGGCCTTTGCTAACCAATTTTTAACGCAAGAAGATCAAGTGCAAACCACCGCCAGAAACGGGGGAAAACCACTTGTCGTTAATGCCCCAAGCCAAGCCCAAGCTGTCAATTGGCTGGAAAATGATTTAGCAAAAGAATCCAAGCAAAAAACAAACTGGCGTACTGCGATTATTGGTAAAACAACACAAGAGTGTAAAGAATTATACGCAGCCCTTTCTTCTACCACTCAGAAAAATAGCCAGTTGATCACCTCAGAAGATGAATTTATGAAACGTTCTGTTGTGATTATCCCGGCCTATTTAGCTAAAGGATTAGAATTTGACCGCGTTTATGCTTGGCATGTTGCCAATAACTTTGGAAATGACGATCAACTCATTCTTTATACGATTGCCACACGTGCTATGCACGAACTAAATGTGATCACTTTTGGCCAAAACAGTCCTTTGTTAGAAAATATGGATCCCAACATCTATCAACAAAAAGATTTAATATCAGAAATGTAAAAACTAAAGAAAGCAGCAACCAATGTAAATGTGCACTGGTTGCTGCTTTTTAATATTCAAATAAAAAAAGTGGTTTCAGGATATTTTAGTTGCACGACTTGTAGAATCATTTTCAGTTCAGAAACATTAGTAGGGTTATTTTCATCAAAAACCCTACTATGACGACCAATTTGCCCATTTTTGATCAACTGATAAATACGATTCCATACGATGAATTCTTCCAGCGTTTCAAACCTGCTAATGGGAAAACCACCCACATCAAGGATTTCAGATAATCGAAAAGCGACATAAGCACTATCAACATACATCTTTTCTGGATGAAGTTCACTTGGCGCTCTATAATTAATAATGGCTTTTTCCGGGCGATTTTCAATCAACCAATCCAGCAAAAGGAAAAAACCTGGCATGCGACTTGGTTCGCTAAATAACTTTTGTGATTCATTAGCGCTACGAAAAACCATTGGAATAAAAAAGTTTTTCTTATACACAAGCATGGGTGCACTTTTAACCGAGCACTCTAGATAGCGATTTAAGTAACTAGGACCGCTATAGTCGCCGATCCGATAACCATCTACCCCAAGTTGTTGATACTTTTCGGCAAGTTCAGAACAGTCTGCAATCGTTAATGCCGTTTTCGACAATGTTTCATACCCGCTTAAAACCCGATGAAATGGTTTTAAAGTTAGTTCTTCCTCCACTACTCAACCCCCTATTCAAAAACACTTCTTAAAAGTAATAATAACACAAATTTTAAAAATTGGCTTATAACAAATGAAACCTGAATGATTTCTAAAAATTTGTGGATAACTAAACGGGCTGGTCAACAGGG
>JAKDZT010000113.1 GCA_030462125.1 Tetragenococcus sp. | reverse complement strand
GCGCATGACTGTTAATCATGATGTCGTAGGTTCGAGTCCTACTGCCGGAGTATTTGAAAACAACGTCCATTTTTTGGGCGTTGTTTTTTTAGATTTTGTTTTGTTAAATGCTACAGCTAAAAAATTTTTGCTCTTTTTTCATAAAAATGCAACTGAATTGCAATAATTTTCAGGTATAATGCAAGTATAATATAAAACAGATGTAGAAAAGTTGGTGATTGAATTACATGGCAACGAAGAAACGAGATCCTTATTTTGACAATGCCAAATTTTTATTAATGATCTTAGTTGTTTTTGGACATATGATGCAGCCTTTCATTGAAAATGCACAGTGGAACCACGATTTATACTTTACGATCTTTTCTTTTCACATGCCGGCCTTTATTTTTATTTCAGGTTTTTTTGCAAAATCATTTGATCCACAAAAAAGGGCGCCCATAGCAACTAGCTTTCAAAAATTTATTGTGCCCTACATTTTTTTCCAATGGACGTATTCGCTTTTTTATCGTCTGGCAGGTACGGAAGAACATTTTACCTTTCAACTTGATGTACCCAATTGGTCGTTATGGTTTTTAATTAGTTCCTTTTTCTGGCAAGTTTCTTTGTATTTTTTCCAGAAGGTTCCCGCAAAAGTAGGAATTCCCCTTAGCTTATTGGGTAGTTTATTAGTGGGTTATACTCCCTTTATTGGACAAGAACTGACCTTACAACGTACGGCTGTTTTCTTACCATTTTTTGTTATTGGCTATTATCTCCCCAAAGATTTTGTAGAACGTTTTAAGAACTTTAAATATAAAAAATTATTTGCGGTAGTATTTGTTATTATATATGCTTTAGTCAATTATTTGAATGAAGTCAATAAGTATATGTTTTTTGGTTCAAAACCCTATGAAAACTTTTTGAACTTTCCAGAGTGGGGTTTTTTAGTGCGAATTGTTACGTTTATGTTGGCAATTATTGGCATGTTGGCTTTCTTTTCTTTGGTTCCAACTAGAGAAACGAGGTACACTAAAGAAGGAAAATATACATTAATTGCTTACCTCTTGCACGGTTTCTTTATCAGAGGAATGCGCGTTTTTGATTTAGAAGATGTACAATTAGGAATTCCTGGCTTTATTGCTTTAGCATTGGCTAGTATTTTGTTGACAACAGTGTTAGCAAGTGAACCTGTAGGACAAACTTATAATAAAATTGAGCGCTACTTTTTGGGGAACCGAAAGAAAAACAGTCCGTCCTATAATAACCTCTAGTTGTCTTAACGAAAGACAAAGAGTAAAATAAAGAAATAAATTGAAAAAGGAGATGGAAGAATGCCTGAAATAAAAAATGAATTAACAGCAAAATTTGCTGCCGATTTTAAAGAAAATAAAAAGCAACAATTAGCGCAAAATGCTGCAACTAAAAATGGTATTTCTAATGCAGCGGAAAATATAGAAGCCCAATCAAATAATGTGCCTGTATTTTCAACTGACTTAAAGACAGGGGAGGTAGCCAACCAAAAACAATCCGGTCGTTGCTGGATGTTTGCGGCGCTTAATACATTCCGTCACAAAATTTTGGATCGTTTTGGTTTGAAAGACTTTGAATTATCTCAAAACTACACGAACTTTTGGGATAAATATGAAAAAGCTAATTATTTTTACGAAAATATTTTAGCAACAGCCAACGAAGAAGTAACCAGTCGTAAAGTGGCTTTCTTATTAGCAACACCTCAACAAGATGGCGGCCAATGGGACATGACAGTTTCGCTTTTTAATAAATATGGCGTGGTCCCTAAAAGAGTGATGCCTGAAAGCAGCAACTCAACGAGTTCTGGTGACTTAAATAACTATTTGAACAAAAAATTACGTAAGGATGCAGCGATTCTACGTCAGTTGGTAGCAGATGGTGCTTCAGATAGTGACATTCAAACAAAAAGGGAAGCAATGTTACAAGAAGTGTATAACCTCTTAGCTATCTCATTAGGTACACCGCCTACAGTTTTTGATTTTGAATATCGCGATGAAAACCAAGAATATCATATCGATCACGATTTAACGCCGAATTCCTTTTTTGAAAAGTATGTAGGTGTCGATTTGAATAATTATGTCAGCATTATCAACGCACCAACCGATGATAAGCCTTATAATCAATCGTACACTGTCGAAATGTTAGGCAATGTTGTTGGCGGTAAACAAGTTAGATACTTAAATGTTGACATGGAAACGATGAAAAAATTGGCTATTGCGCAACTAGAGCAAGATGAATCCGTATGGTTTGGTTGTGACGTGGGTCAATCTTCAGATAGAAAGGACGGCATCATGTCATTGGATGCCTATGATGTGAATGAACTGTTTGATATTGATTTTACCACGACAAAGGCCCAACGGTTAGACTATGGTGAAAGCATGATGACGCACGCCATGGTTTTAACCGGTGTGGACATAGTAGATAACAAACCAACCAAATGGAAGGTTGAAAATAGCTGGGGCGACAAAGTCGGAGAAAAAGGATTCTTTGTGGCAAGCGATGCTTGGATGGATGAATATACTTACCAAATTGTCGTTAGAAAAGATTTATTAACCGATGAACAATTGGCATCTTATGAAAAAGAACCCACTGTTTTAGCGCCTTGGGATCCAATGGGTGCATTGGCATAAAGCTTTAATTGACATGTTAAATAAAGAACCGAGCAGTTTCCATTTTTCAGAGATTGAGAAATGAAAGATTGTTCGGTTTTTTTTACATATTTTTTCAACAAATTTATCAAATAAATGCTCTATTCGGGTATTTCAGGACAGTCGTTTGTTAAAATAACGTTCAATGAGTCTTCTATTTTTAATCTTGTTTTCGAAAAACCAAAAAATGAAAGATCATGGCTAAAGCTTGGAAAAGTAGTGCTGTTAACGTAACGCCAGTCCAACCAGCTGTATCCCACATGGTTGTACCCAAAAAAGAACCGAATGAGCCACCGATAAAATAAGAGAACATAAATACGGTATTATTACGATTACTGACTTGTTCACCTAAATTTTGTACGCGTGTTTGATTGGCAACTTGACCAAATTGATTTCCCACATCTAATAGTATAATCGACACAATTAATGGGAAAACGTGAGAAGCAAAAAAGTGTAAGATAATAAAACTACTTGTTTGCATGATAATTCCCATCCATACAATAGTGCGTTGGGCGTATTGGTCGGATAATTTTCCTACAATAGGTGCTGCCAGTGCGCCGGCTAGGCCGAAGATAGCTAAAATCCCTGCTTCAAAAGTTCCCCAATTATAAACAGGACTACTTATGTAAAAAATGAGCGTGGACCAAAAAATAGAAAATGTACCAAACATAAAAAAGCCGGAAACAGCCGCTTCGCGTAAAACGATTTGTTTTTTGATCAACGTCGGGATGCTTTTTAATGAAGCCCTATAGGAAAGCGTTATGTTTTTAGTTGGATCTTTTGGCATTTTAACAGACAATAAGATCGTTAATAAAATAATAGCTAGAGGAGCAATTAAGTAGATAGAACGCCACGGTAAAATACTAGCTACTATACCCGAAACTGTCCGGGATAATAAAATACCCACTAAAAGGCCACTTAAAAGTTTACCCATCACTTGTCCACGTTTTTCTGGTCCTGCTAATACGGCCCCATAAGGAATAATGATTTGTGGAACCACGGAAAGCAGGCCAATTAAAAAAGCGGAAAAAACAAATAGTTGGAAGCTAGGAGCAAAAAAAGCAGCTAACAAAGATAATGAAGATAAACCAGCCATTGTAATAATGAGCCGGCGCTTATTTAAAACGTCGCCTAAAGGGACGATTAATAATAAACCTAGCGCATAACCTAATTGTGTCAACATCGTCACACTGCCAATTGCACTGGTACTTACTTGAAAACTTTCAGCGACCTGAGTGCCGATCGGTTGGACATAATACATATTAGCAACAACAACGCCACAGGTTATTGCTAATAAAAAAACGAATTGTTTTGTTAAACCATTGGAACGATTCTCCATGGAAAAAGCCTCCTTTACAACATGCGTATCTACTATAGCACAACTTTTTAAGAGCGGAAAGAAGATGAGTTACTAAATATAAGTGACTTTATTAGACATTCTCAAACCACCAATGTACAATGAAAACGTCACTAATGATTTTTTCCACACGCATTTTCATTAGAGTGTACTGTTGAAGAATGGTCACTAAGGAACCTTTACTTCCCTTGACGGACTTGTCATTAAAACGTGGAAATATGAAGGAGGAAGTTAAATGACAAATCTGCTCACTGTAATTGTTATACTTTTATTTGTTGCAGTCCTTTATGCTTTTTATCGTATGCAAAAAAGGCATGCGAAATTTTCAACGAGAGTCTTTACCGGGCTATTTGGTGGGATCCTTTTTGGTGGTATTTTACAACTAGTTTTCGGAACAGGAAATACAGTTGTTGAACAAGCACTTGAATGGATTACAATTGTCGGTGATGGCTATGTTGCTTTACTTCAAATGCTCATCATGCCACTGGTTTTTGTTTCAATCGTTAGTGCGTTTACCCGTATGAAGGAAAGCTCAAAGATTGGAAAAATCAGTTTTTCAGTGTTAGCGACCCTATTAGGAACCGTTGCAGTTGCTGCATTGATTGGAATTTCAATGGTCATGTTGTTCAATTTGGACGGCGCCCAATTTACTGAAGGGGCAGAAGAAACCAGCCGGATTGCTGAGCTTAGTCAACAACAATCCGAAGTTGAAGATCTATCGATCCCTGAACAAATACTTTCCTTTATTCCAACGAATGTATTTGCCGATTTTGCTGGTACTCGTGATACAAGTACCATCGGTGTTGTTATCTTTTCTGCTTTTGTTGGGGTAGCTTACTTAGGAGTGAAACGCAAATCGCCAGAACAAGCTAATGTATTCAGTCGTATTATCGAAAGCTTGTATAGCATTGTTATGCGTGTTGTAACGCTTGTTTTGCGTCTAACACCATATGGCGTTTTCGCCTTGATGACCAATGTGTTAGCAACAAGTGATTTTGGTGCAATAGTTAACTTAGGTGCCTTTATCGTTGCTTCTTACGTTGGCTTAATTATTGTATTGCTTGTTCATAGTTTATTGTTAGCTTCAGTACGAGTTAATCCGTTAACTTACTTCAAAAAAACATTCCCAGTATTGAGCTTTGCCTTTACTTCACGTTCAAGTGCAGGGGCTTTGCCAATGAATCTAACTACCCAAACGCAAGCATTGGGCGTAGATGAAGCTACAGCTAACTTTGCGGGTAGCTTTGGTATCTCCATTGGTCAAAATGGTTGTGCCGGACTTTATCCTGCCATGTTGGCTACAATTGTAGCGCCTACTGCTGGAATTGATATTTTTGATTGGCGCTTTATTTTGATGTTAGTACTTGTCGTAACGATTAGTTCATTTGGTGTTGCTGGTGTTGGTGGTGGTGCAACCTTTGCATCATTGATCGTATTAGGTTCAATGAACTTACCAGTCGCTATTGTCGGATTAGTTATCTCTGTTGAACCAATCATTGATATGGCTAGAACATTGGTTAATGTCAATGATAGTATGGTCGCCGGGGTTGTAACTAGCGCAAACTTGCATGACTTAGATCGTGACAAACTAAATGATTCAAGCCAAGTTGTTACAGAAAATGAATAGCAATAAAAAGAAGAGTGCGTGTGCTCTTCTGTTACTATTCACAGTTAACGAAATTTCACCAACACAAATAGACCGTTGAAAGAG
>JAKDZT010000112.1 GCA_030462125.1 Tetragenococcus sp. | reverse complement strand
CTGCTTTCAAGATTTTCTGTGGTCGCAAAGAAAATTCGAGTATTAATAGGAATCGATTGGTTGGTTTCACCCATGCGATAAATAACCCCTTGATCCAAAAAAGTAAATAACTTTTCTTGTCCTTCAGCATTTAAACGATGAACCTCATCTAGAAATAAAATCCCATTATTTGCCGCTTGAAAAGCGCCTGTTTTATCTGCTTGCGCCCCCGTAAATGCGCCTTTAATATGACCAAATAGATTACTTGTTAGTAGCTCAGGGTTGTTGGCATATTGGGCACAGTTAATTGTCACAAAGGGAGCATCCTCGTTAATCAGTTCATTTTCTAAACAGTATTGGTAAATTAAACGTACTAGGAAGCTTTTTCCTGTTCCACTGTCACCAGTGATCAATGCAGGTAATCCGCCATCAGGATAAAATAATGCCGCTTTTACTTGTTCAATCGCACGATTTAAGCTTTGATTATAGCCAATTAGTAAAGAAAACAAATCTTTCTCTTGTTCAAATAGCGGTTGTTCTTCCTTTATTTCGTCTATACTTTGATAATTAGTGTACTTTAAAGAGAAGAACTGTTGATCAAAAGTGCCCTTATGAAAATAATAAACTGGACGCGAGTTGATTTTAACTAGCTTTTCTTCATCGTTTAATTGATTCAAATAGTGACTAATTGTATTCCTTTTCACCCCAAAAATCTCTGCTAATTCCTTCGCGGTAAACAATTCGTCTAAAGCATCTAAATCGAGAAATGACGTTTGGTTTTTTAAATAACTTAATAATCTATCTTTCAAAAACTCCACCTTCTGAATCGGTTTTAGTAAATTTTATGAAAAAAGATAACACGATTGCGCTTGTTAGCGTTATCAATTTTACTATCGATAATAACACATTAAAATAAAAAAGGGCAGCTCATTTTATTTACATAATAAAAACGAACTGAACCTTCAAATGTTTTAAACTTATCAAATTATGATAAAATTCAGTTATAAGCTTGGTACATCAATGCAAAATAAAATCTAACAAAATAAACTATACAAACAAAAATCACATTAAAAGGAGAATTCTATGCAAACACCAGAAACAGTCTTATACTTTTGGTTTCATGAATTGGAACCGGAACAATTATTTAATGGTGGTAATGAAGTTGATCAATGGATTACGAAACGATTCAAAGAGTTACATCAACAAGCTATCCAAGGAGAACTTGATCATTGGCGCATCACTATTCAAGGCCGATTAGCAGAAATTATTATACTCGATCAATTCTCTCGCAATATTTACCGAGGTAAGCCAGAATCTTTTGCCTATGATTCTACAGCGCTCGTTCTCGCACAAGAAGCGCTAAAAACTGAACAGGTTCATGAACTAACTCCAGAAGAACTGGGCTTTTTACTCATGCCATTTATGCATTCCGAGTCAAAAAAGATTCACCAAGTTGCTTTGCAATTATTTGACCAACCGGGTCTAGAACTATATTTAGATTACGAAAAACGTCATAAAGAAATTATTGATCGATTTGGACGATATCCGCACCGCAATGCGATTTTAGAGAGAGTGTCAACTGAAGAGGAAACCGAGTTTTTGACTGAGGCGGGAAGTTCATTTTAAAACTTAGCTTAGAGGCAGTATCATACAGTGCTCTACCTTCAAAGAATAGTAATATAAATCAAAAGACCGCTAAGGACCTCAATAAGAAGGGCTTAGCGGACTACATATATAAAGCTATTAAATTTTTATAGTCGAATTAGTGTTGCAGTTCTTCTCGTTTAAACTAGTTTACCTAAATATTTTTTAGCTATTTAGCAAAAGTGGCTATAAATCGTTTGAAACCTGCTTGTCCTTGCTCGTCTCTTTTAAACACGCCGGCATCTTCTAATACACGAACGAAAACTTGGCCTACTTCTTTTTTAATAATTTCGTTGACGTTTTCTTTGGTTATTCTTTGATTGGCTTTGATTTGGTCCGCCCAAAGTTGGTGATAAGCCGCCATTTCATTTTTTTCTTCTAACAGATAATGGACTACTTCTTTTAATTCACTTGCCAAACGTGGCGGCAATATCGCTAGCCCCATGACTTCAATCAGTCCAATGTTTTCTTGTTTGATATGTTGGACATCTTTGTGAGGATGGAAAATCCCATCCGGATGTTCTTTAGAAACATTGTTGTCACGAAGGACGAGGTCCAATTCAAATCCTTCCTCTTTTTTTCTCGCAATGGAGGTCACTGTATGATGAGGCGTTCCATCTTGCGAGTAAGCGGAAATCTCCAATGCTTCATCTGAATAAACAGCCCATCTGGCAAAAATTTCGTTGGCGGCTCTTGCCAATTCTTCTTTATTTTTCGCTTGTAAACGGATAACAGACATGGGCCATTTCACAATTCCTGCGGTCACATTCGGATATTTTTCCAGGGAAAAAGTCTGCTCTATAGGAGCTTTATCCATCGCAAACGTATGGCGTCCGCCTTGATAGTGATCATGTGATAAAATGGAGCCGCCCACAATCGGGAGATCCGCGTTAGAGCCCACAAAATAATGCGGCAAGACTTCGACAATTTTCAACAGACGATCAAAGGTCTTTTTTGTGATCTCCATCGGACGATGTTCTTCCGACAAAATAATACAATGTTCATTGTAATAAACATAGGGAGAATATTGAAAGCCCCACGATTCGCCATCTAAGTTCATCCGGATGATTCGATGGTTGGTTCGTGCGGGAAAATTACTCCGTCCTTTATAGCCTTCATTTTCCATGCATAATGAGCATTGAGGATAATGAACTTCTTCCGCGTTTTTTTCTTGGGCAATTTGT
Source organism: Tetragenococcus sp. (assembly GCA_030462125.1). Lineage (GTDB taxonomy): Bacteria > Bacillota > Bacilli > Lactobacillales > Enterococcaceae > Tetragenococcus. The sequence continues at coordinate 2,979 of JAKDZT010000112.1, read as the reverse complement.
TTCGGGTCCTTTTCAGGTTTGGATAAATTGATCGTGATTTCTAACGGGCCATATTCTGTTTCTGCTGGAAATTCAATATTTTTGGCAATCGCCCGTGTTTTAATATAATCATTGGTTTTACATAGCTTATAAAAATAATCCGTGGCTTTTTTAGGATCTGTGGCATAAAATTGCGCGAAAAAAGCATTCACAACCGATGGCGGCGGCGTCAAAAAGTCCATCAATTGTGCTTCAAAAATTTCTTGTTCTGACAGAGAGTCGCCCACCCTACGGTTATTTTTAGCCACTTCAACGAGTTCATCCATCAATTGCGTCGATGTTTGGGGCGGTTGTCGGGTTTCCACCGCTTCCAATTGTGTTTCGCCAATCATTCCTAATATACGATTTTGTAAATAAACCCGATCCATTTCCATCCAACCGCCAGATTGGATCGCTAGTGTTGTAAAATCAGCAATCGTTTGACTGATCATCCTATCTCTCCTCACTTGATAGCCATGTAGACATATCACCTTATTTATCTTTGTGTTGTCTGTTCTATTTTATAGCTTTCTAGCGCCATCATCAATATTGGCTTGATAGATTTCTGTGGGATAGCCGATTTTTTCTAAATACGTTTGCGCCACCTCTTGAACAAAATCGTCCCATGCTGTTTTTTTCACCAAAGCAATCGCACAGCCGCCAAAGCCAGCTCCTGTCATACGTGCGCCCAAGGCACCCGGATGTTGTTGGGCGGTATAAACAAGGGTATCAAGTTCTTTGCCTGTTACCTCATAATCTTTTTGTAAGGAAGCATGAGAAGCATTCAATAGCTCGCCAAATTCGACTAAATTTCCCTTTTGTAAAGCGATTTTCGCTTTTTTGGTCCGTTCATTTTCCGTAATAGCATGTCGGGCTCGTTTAACCAAGTTTTCATTTTCTAACAAATGAACATTCGCCAAAAAGGTTTCGCTATCTAATTCGCCTAAGGAATGAATCGTTAACTTTTCTTGCAGTTTTTTTAGTGCTTGTTCGCATTCATGGCGACGCTCATTATACTGTGATCCCGTTAATTTCCGCTGTTTGTTCGTATTCATAATTGCTAACACATAATCCCCAAAATCTGCTGGAACGACTTCATAATCTAAGGTATGGGTATCTAGTAACAAAGCATGGTCGGCTTGCCCCATGCCGACAGCAAATTGGTCCATGATGCCGGAGTTTACCCCCATGAACTGGTTTTCTGTTTTTTGTCCCAATTTCACTAAATCCAGCGTATCAATCGATAAATCAAATAAATCACGTAACATCACGCCTGTCAGCAATTCAATCGAAGCCGAAGAAGAAAGCCCTGCGCCATTAGGAATATTTCCATAAATCGCCATATCGAGCCCTTGATCAATCAAAAAGCCTGCTTCCTTTAGAAAGTGGAACATCCCTTTAGGGTAATTGGCCCAATCATCTGCCTTTTTGTAAGTTAAATCATCTAAAGTAAATTCCATGATTCCTTTTTCCGGAAAACTTTCCGAGTAAAGACGGACATGACGATCCTCTCGTTTTCGCACCGCAGCGTAGGTACCTAGAGTAATCGCTACGGGAAATACATTCCCGCCATTGTAGTCTGTATGTTCGCCTATCAAATTAACTCTTCCTGGGGCAAAATAAATATTTTGTGCTGGCCTGCCGAAAATCCTAGCAAAAATTTCTTGTATTTCATTTTCCATCGTTTTTCACTCCCTCGTAAAAGCTTGTCTTTGTTTTTATTTATAGAAAAACATCGCACGAAAAGTTATTCTTCTTTTATTATACAGAAGAAAAAGAGTAATAGGTTCGATATTCTGTCTTTTTATTTTTCTCTAGTAGAGGCGTAACAAAATTTTTCTCGTTCACGGCATTAGGAAAATACTGTGTTTCTAAACAAACCCCTGCACGAAACAGATAAGCTACTCCACCTTTACCTAGAACGTTATCTAAAAAGTTTCCTGTATAAATTTGAACGCCTGGCAAATTTGTTCCAGCTTCCATTACGATACCACTTTGATCGCCCGTTAATTGGGCGAATTTTTCTATTCCTTCATTTAAAACAAAATTATGATCATAACCTTGAGCATAAACCAATTGATCATATTTTTCCTCAATATCTTTGCCAATTTTTTTCTCTAACCTGAAATCCATAGGTGTATTTTCGACCGAAGAAACCTCCCCTGTTGGGATCGAGTGGCTATCTTTTATGGGCGTAAAGCTGTCCGCTTCTAGCTGCAAGTTATGATCTAAAATATCGCCACTTTCATGACCATTTAGATTAAAATAACTATGATTGGTTGGATTAAAAATCGTATCTTCATTAGATGCCGCATCATAGGTAATGACTACTGCATCCTCTTGTAGCTGATAGGTCACATCTAAGTGTAATTCTCCTGGATAACCTTGATCTCCATCAGAACTGACGAGTGAAAAAGTAATGGAACGATTTTCTTCCTCTATTTTTTTTACTTTCCAAACTCTCAGTTGATAACCATTGGGACCACTATGCAAATTATTCTCGCTGTCATTTTTTGCTAATTTGTATTTTTTCCCCTGTAATTTAAATTCAGCATTCTCTATACGATTGGCGCTACGCCCGATTGTAGCACCAAAATGGGTATCCACATTGTTTTCATACGCTAAGACCGTATCATAGCCCAAAACAACATCTCTTAAAACTCCATCTTTGTCTGGCACCCAAAGATTCGTTAAAACGGCCCCCATGTTACTTACGGTCATTTTCATTCTTTTATCATTTTCAAAAGTGTACAAAAAAACTTCTTGTCCGTCTTTAGCAACCCCAAACTTCTCTGTTTGCATCTGTTCATCTCCTTGGCTTTGCGATTTTTTTGGAGAACCTCATAAATGATGGCTTATCTATCCTGCTTTTTTTAACGTATTTAAATAAAGTAGAGATTAATTCGATGAAAAAGAGGTTGGGAAGTTCCAACCTCTTTTTGCTTACAAACATTTAAAAAA
>JAKDZT010000111.1 GCA_030462125.1 Tetragenococcus sp. | reverse complement strand
AATTCAAAAAATGGTATAGTTTTTATAAAACTTTTTGTATAATAGAAATTAGTTTAAAGGAAAGGGTGCGTGTAAAAGTGCAAGATAACGAAAAAAGAGAAAAACAGAAAGTCACTGTTTTATTTGTTATTAGCATGGTGTTACTTTTCATTATTTTCTTTTCTATTATCTTTTATATTCGTGCTTCGCGACCAATGCGGCAGGCTAGACAAGAAGCCGTCGAAATTGCTGAAGAATATGCTAATATCGATACCGTGGATGATTTTTATTGGTTTACGCGCGATGAAACCTATTTTACAGTAATGGGAAAAGATGAAAATGATCGAGATTTAGCTGTGATTATTCCGCAATCGGGGAATAAAGTAACAGTGGAACAACAAGATGAAGGGTTGACCGAGCAAGAGGCAAGGCAAACAGTACTACAAGAACATGAAAACGAAACAGTTGAAAAAGCAAGTTTGGGTATGGTGGATGATACCCCTGTTTGGGAAGTGGTTACGACCAATGATACAGAAGATGACGAAGATAGTAATTATTACTTATTACAATTTGAGAATGGGGAAGAAGTCAAAAATCTGCGCGATATCTAGTTAGTAAATAGAAAGGGATGTAAGCAAATGAAATTTTCAAATCGATCCGAGAATTTAGAGCCTTCTGTCACATTAGGCGCTTCGGAAAAAGCAAAACAATTAAAAGCTCAAGGTGCTGATGTGTTAAGTTTAACTGTAGGAGAGCCAGACTTTACGACCCCTACCCATATCCAAGAAGCCGCAATTGAAGCGATTCGCTCTGGTAAAACAAGTTTCTATACGCCAACAGCCGGGATTCCTCAATTGCGACAAGCCATTGTTGCTTATTTAAAGAAATATTATGGTTTGACTTATGATACATCCGAAACGATGGTGACAGATGGTGCGAAGTTTGCGCTTTATACACTCTTTCAAGCCATTTTGGATCAAGACGATGAAGTGATTATTCCTGTTCCTTATTGGGTAAGTTACGGAGAACAAGTCAAGTTAGCAGCAGGGACGCCGATTTTTGTCGAAGGAAAAGAAGAAAACCAATTCAAAGTGACAGCTGAGCAGTTGGAAGCAGTCACCAATGAACATACCAAAGCAATGATTTTAAATTCGCCTTCAAATCCAACTGGTATGATCTATAGTAAGGAAGAACTTGAAGAAATCGGCAACTGGGCGGTCGAACATGATATCTTAATTGTTTCTGATGATATTTACGGTCGTTTGGTCTATGATGACAATGAATTTACACCAATTGCGACCATTTCAGAAAAAATCCGGCAACAAACCTTAATTGTTAATGGCGTTTCTAAGTCTTATTCGATGACTGGCTGGCGAATTGGTTTTGTCGCAGGTGATAAAGCTTTAATAAAGGCCATGTCAGATATCGCATCGCAATCAACCAGTAACCCAGCAGCTGTCAGTCAATACGCTGCAGCAGAAGCGTTGAATGGACAACAAGATTCGGTTGAAGAAATGCGCAAGGCTTTTGAGGAACGCATGAAACGTATTTATCCGCTGCTATTAGAAATCCCTGGTTTTAAATTGCAAAAGCCACAAGGGGCATTTTATTTCTTCCCTAATGTGAAAGAAACGATGGATCTCTGCGGCTATGATGACGTAACAGAATTTTGCGATGCGTTACTAAATGAGGCTCATGTAGCCACTGTAACTGGACAAGGTTTTGGTGCTGATGAAAATATCCGGATCAGTTACGCGACAGATATTCGGACATTAGAAGAAATGGTCAAACGCATCAAAGAATTCGTGGAGAAAAAACGACAAAAGTAAGAGCAGATTTAAAAGCAGTATATAGAATGGAGAGACACAATTGGAAAAAATTCAAATTATTGATGCCAGAAAACACGTAGGAGAAGTTGTAAAAATCGGAGCTTGGGTAGCTAACAAACGTTCGAGCGGGAAGATTGCTTTTTTACAATTACGTGATGGAACGGCTTATTTCCAAGGCGTTGTGGTAAAAAATGACGTTTCAGAAGAGATATTTAACTTAGCTAAAGAATTACCACAAGAAACCTCGATTTGGGTTACCGGAGAAATCCGCGAAGATAGCCGTTCAAAATTTGGCTATGAACTTGGGGTACAAGATATTGAAGTCGTTGGCGAAAGTCATGATTACCCCATTACGCCTAAGGAACATGGGACAGAATTTTTGATGGATCACCGTCATTTATGGCTACGCTCGTCTAGGCAACATGCGATCATGCAAATTCGTAACGAAATTATTCGTGCAACTTATGAGTTTTTCAATGAACGTCACTTTACCAAAGTTGATCCGCCTATTTTGACTGGATCAGCGCCTGAAGGCACGACGGATTTATTTGAAACTAATTATTTTGATCAAAAAGCTTATCTATCACAATCAGGTCAACTTTATATGGAAGCTGCCGCAATGGCTTTTGGTAAGGTATTTTCCTTTGGTCCAACTTTTCGGGCAGAAAAATCCAAAACGCGTCGCCACTTGATCGAATTTTGGATGATGGAACCTGAAATGGCCTTTATGCATCAAGAAGAAAGCCTGCAAATTCAAGAAGAATATGTGGCATTTTTAGTACAAAACCTCTTAGATAACTGTGATTATGCATTACATGTTTTAGAGCGGGATCGTACGGTGTTGGAAAAATATACGAAGTTACCTTTCCCTCGTATTTCTTATGACGATGCTGTAACTCTATTACAAGATAATGGCTTTACTGATATCGAATGGGGCGAAGATTTTGGTTCACCACACGAAACATTTATTGCCAACTCTTTTGATCAACCTGTATTTATTTTGAATTATCCCAAAGATATTAAACCTTTTTACATGAAACCTCACCCAACAAGGGAGGATTTAGCTATTTGCGCAGATTTGATTGCACCTGAAGGTTATGGTGAGATCATTGGCGGGTCTGAACGGGCAACGGATTATAACTATCTATTGGAACAAATAAGAAACTATGGCCTTGATGAAAATGAGTACTCTTGGTATTTAGATCTACGTAGATATGGCTCTGTACCTCACGCAGGATTTGGTCTTGGTTTAGAAAGAACAGTCACATGGCTAGCGGGTATCGAACATGTTCGTGAAGCTATTCCATTCCCACGTTTGTTAAATCGGATATATCCATAATAAATTTTGGGCAATTATAATGAAACGCCAGAAATCACAAAGCGAATTTCTGACGTTTCATTATAATAAGGTTTTTAAGGAGTTAAAAAAATGAAAAGGCTTTTTTTAAAACGTAAGAATCAACTCATTTTTTCAATTGGTATTATCCTTATCATTTCAATCGCACTGCAAAGCGTACAAATGATGAATAAAAATTTATATTTAGGCCCCGATTGGGTATTTCACTACAATCGTTTTTATGATGCTGCGCAACAAATAAAAGAGGGGAATTTTCAGTGTTTTATATCAATGTATGGTTTTTCCCAATCTGGAAGAATCGTTAACGCGCTTTACGGGCCTATGTTTGCTTATCTACAAGGCCTCATTTTATTACTTTGTGGGTCGTGGTTAAAATACCAAATAGTCTCTAATTTTCTAATAACTTTTTTATCAGGGATTTCGATGTTTACTTTATTATTAAAAACTAAAATCCGACTTTCGGTTAGTCTAATTTTGGCAGTTACATATACTACTTTTTACATTGTGCAATCTTGGAGCTTTAACCAAGCATTTGGTTCTTGGGGTGCTGTTATTATTCCATTAGGAGTTTTAGCGGGAACAAAATTCATCACAAACGAAAATTATTTTAAAACCATCCCTCTGTTAGTTTTGACTATGACACTTGCTATACAGGTACATCTGTTAACGGCATTACTTTTAATAGCCACATTAAGCATCTTTTTTATTGCTGGTTTTATCCAAACAAAGGATAAGAAAAATTTACTTATTAGTGTACTAATTGCAGCTGTTATTACGGTGTTTACGACTGCCAATGTTTGGTATCCTTTGCTGGAAACAAGTATTGAAAATCAACTTTTACGTCCGTTTGTGAATGCAGATATGGAGAGTTCAGCTATAAGACTAGCTTTAAATAACCCAGCAAATCATCTTACAATAGCATCATTTGGCTTATTTATTTTTCAATATTTATTGCTTTTATTTGTCAAGGTAGGAAAATTGAATAAAATTGTTACGTTTCAATCTTTCGTTTTTTTTATTTTGTCTTCAAAGATCATTCCTTGGAATGAAATTGCCCCCAAATTTTCAACTATAACAATGCTACAATTTCCCTCAAGGTTATTTTTACCGGCAGTTATACTGGGAGCACTAAGTGTGGCATTGTCGATTGAAAGTCTTTTTGAAGGTGGACAAAAAAAGTTTAAAAAGACATACATTGTGTACGCGATTTTGATAGGGTTATGTTTACTAGGAATAAAAGTTCAGCATGATTCTGCAAATGAAAAGTTGGCATCTTGGAAAACTGATACATTGCAACCTAAAATTTATCATACAGTATTTAAAGAAAATGATCCAAGCCTACTTCGCCAAAGTTTTGATAAAGAAGCTGGTTTAAATAAAGCACTAATTCTGATCGTAAAGGCGACGCATGACTATCTTCCAGCCAAAAATAAAAATATTATCCTGGATGAAGACTTTAATCCTGCTGGGGAATATAAAAATGCGGTTATAAATAACCCGTTGAACAAAGAACTTAGCAAAAAAGTTGAAGATCACCAATTAAAACTTGAATGGGAAGCTGAAGATGGTAGTGAAGCACTTCTTCCTATTATTGTATATAAAAGAACCCAACTTAGTTTAAATGGTGAAGTTTTAGCGAAAAACGAATTTAAAACAAATGAAATTGGCGCTTTAATTGTGGCCCCTAAAACAGGAAATAATGAGTTAACTGTACAGTATAATACTTCTCCGCTATTTCGTTATATGATGGTTATTTCGTTTTTATCGTGGCTTATACTTATTTTTCTTTGGGTGAGAAATTTGTTAACTCCAAAAAGTTAGGCAATACCTCAATCTGCAAGCCTTTATACTTTAGTTACGTTATTGGGAGATTTACTATACTTTTAAGACTTCAATAGTATAGCAATCTCCCAATGACGTTTTTTTGCTTATCGATGCCTGAATTTATTGTGAAATATACAATATTTAACAGACCTGTGAAACGGAAAAGATGTCAATTATAGGTTACACCTTACTTTTTACTTATTTTATTTCAGGTCCAAAAAGCCGTTTTGAAACGAGATTTCTCGCCAAAGTGCAGTTTTTTTCTGATTGTTTTCTTTTGTGAAACATGCTAGTATAAAAAAAGTATATGTTTTTTTAGCAGCCACTAGGGTTTTTGGGAAATGTTTACTAACTAAATAAATTTAAAAAATGATAAAATGATAAAAAATGTTATAGGGGAGAATTAGTGAATGATTTATGCAGGGATATTAGCGGGCGGTTCAGGTTCTAGAATGGGAAATGTTCCACTACCAAAGCAATTTTTAGATTTGGACGGTAAACCGATACTTGTACATACTGTTGAGAAATTCCTTTTAATCAATGACTTCGATAAGATCATTATAGCAACACCCAAAGAATGGTTATCTCATACGAAAAATATTTTAAATAATTATGGAATTGCTGATGAACGATTAAAAGTTATCGAAGGGGGCAGCGACCGAAACGAAACGATCATGAGTATTATAAATTTTATTAATGAAAAAGCTCCTATCACTGACGAAGATGTGATCGTTACTCATGATGCCGTTCGTCCTTTTCTTACGCATAGAATTATAGAAGAAAATATTCATATGGTATTAAAATATGGCGCCGTGGAT
>JAKDZT010000110.1 GCA_030462125.1 Tetragenococcus sp. | reverse complement strand
AATTAAAGAACTATTTGGCATTAAAATTTGGTAACTTATTGAATTTTAAACTGTATAAAAGCAAGGTATTATTTTTTAGCAATTTAATATCTTGCTTTTATTTTTTACTAATCCTAAGTTGTAAATGACTTTAAAGCTAACTAAATGATTGAAAAAATGCTAAATTTAGGTTGGGAATTATTAGATGTGCTTCCTCGTAACGAAGTAAAACGAATCAAAGATGATATGATCAATGAATATCTGCCAGAAAAGGAGTAGATTTCCATGGCAAAACTAAATGTGTAAGCAACACGAATGGAACTATCTCATCTTTCTGATCAATTATCGACGGCTAAAAGAGACCATAAATTGTTAAAAGACAAGCAAGATGAGTTGATGCGGTAGAATTAAAAAATCGCCCTTCAGCAATTTCAAAATATTGCTAAAGGACGATTTTTTTGTTATGCGTACTAGAATAATTTATGCTTTAACTAACTATTATAATAGTATGGAGAACAGTACACTAGCAATGACTAATATAATAGCGCCACCTAGACGACTGGATAATTGCGCATAAGCCATTAATCCCATACGGTTGGCTGCGCCTAATACAGCTAAGTCTCCAGAACCACCGCGGTTGGCCATACATAAACCAGCGGTAACGGCTGTATCGATCGGATAAAATCCTACTAGATAACCGACAGCACCAGAACCAAGTACGGCCCCTATGATAATAAATAAGGCAACAACAATGTTTGGTAGAGTGACAGCTGCAAGTAATTCGTTTAAGTCAAGATCAACACCGACACCAACCATGATCAGTAGTGTTAAGTGTTTGGTAAAGAACGATTGCAAGCGTTTAGCTCCCATACGAACGTTGAGTGGAACAACGCCTAATGCACAAAGGATAACTACAAAGATAACCATGTAAGCTAGTTCGTGAATAGGAAAGCCAAAGATTTCAGGTAACAATACATTACTAAATAAAAGTCCTACAGCGTAAGAGCCAAGAGCAATTAATAAACCAGAGGCAACATCTCCAAGAGTTGGTGTGTAATCTTCATCTGCAAGGTCATTTTCTTCAGCTCCGCGAATGATTGTCTTACCATCGCCCGTTAATTTAGGGAAAGCATCCCCAAGTTTATTTAATAAAGCAGCAGCAAAGATAGCGAAGATATTTCCAACAGTTAAGATGATAATTGCAAAACTGTAATAGACTTCGCTTCCTTCTCCTGTGATACCTGCATAAACTTCAGACAATGGAATAGCACCACCGCCATTTCCACCGCCCATAATGGGTAGTGTATAGTGAGTAATCGCTTCGCCAGGAGTAATACCGAAAAATAGTCCAGCTACCATAGCAAGCAAGATCGCACCTACTAAACCACCAAGGATAGCGGGAAAATACCCAGCAAAACTTTTTAGCAATATCTTTCTTTCTAAAGATAATACCGAACCAGTAATTAGTACAACGATATAAAATGACAGAAAGTTAATTTCACTCGTGAAATTATCAATAGAAGTGACATATTCTGCCGGAATTAAATTATAGGTACCAATCACAGATGTACCGATAAAAGCTAAAAGAATCCCACCGCCAATGTATTTGTTCCAAATAGGCAGGCGATTACCAATTTCATTTAAAGGGATTCCAATTGCTAACATAAGGGCAAAAGTACTTGGCATATCGGTCCCTAAAGCTCCGGAAAACATTGTCGCAAGAATAAGCAGACAAGCAACAAGCGTTACATACCACGGAGCGCCGTATAACTTCAACCCTTTCTTTTTTTCATCATTAGCCATAATTTTTTATCTCCTTGTTTTTTAATTTAACTATATAAATAAATAGAGGGTTCATTGAAACTAAATTGTATAAAACAGGACCTCACTTTCTATAGAAATATATCATTAATGTAAGTTTGTTACTCACATCACTTAATCACAGAATAATGATAAAGTAAATAGTAAGCGGGTTCAATGATTTTAAGAAAAAAGTACACGGAAAAAACACTAGGGATTGATTTGTAAGCGCTTTAATTATAAAATGATATTTATGGAGAGTCTTTTATTGTGAGGCATGTGTTTTAGGTGTTTTTTTGTCTGTGTTTGGTTGACTGGGTTTAGATATAACGTAAAATGAAATTGGATATGTTAGCTTTTAATTAAGGACAGAACTAAGAATGAAAGGAAAGGAATAAATCATGAGCGAAAATAAAAAAATCAAATTAACTGAAACAGTGTTAAGAGACGCTCACCAAAGCTTAATGGCAACTAGAATGTCAACTGAGGATATGCTTCCTATTGTTGAAACATTGGATAAAGTTGGCTATGAAGCATTAGAATGTTGGGGCGGAGCAACTTATGATGCTGCTATCCGTTATTTAAATGAAGATCCTTGGCAAAGATTGCGAGAAATTCGCAAAAGAGCCAAAAATACCAAGCTGCAAATGTTATTACGCGGCCAAAATTTATTAGGCTATCGTAATTATGCAGATGATGTGGTAGAAAGCTTTGTGGCTAAAGCAGCCGAAGCTGGCATTGATGTTTTTCGTATTTTTGATGCGTTAAATGATACAAGAAATTTAGAAACTTCACTTAAAGCTGTACAAAAAGCGAATAAACATGCTCAACTCGTTCTTTGCTATACGATTAGTCCGGTTCACACAGTGGATTACTATCGTGAACTTGCGCAAAAATTAGTAGAAATGGGTGCTGACTCCCTTTGTGTGAAGGATATGGCAGGAATCATGACCCCAGAAGTTGCTAAGGAATTAGTGACTGAATTGAAAAAAGTAATTGATGTTCCCATTGAAATTCATACTCATGCTACTAGCGGGACCTCAGAGATGACTTATTTATCTTCTGTTGAAGCGGGAGCCGATATTATTGATACAGCTATTTCTCCTTTTGCAAGTGGCACGAGTCAACCGGCATCAGAAACATTGGCTTATGTTTTAAAAGAGTATGGTTATGATGTTGATGTTGATTTAGATTTAATGGAAGAAGTTGCTGATTACTTTAAGCCAATCAAACAAAAATATGTGGATGAAGGTGTTTTTGATTACAAAATGATGGATGTTGAACCTAAAGCCTTATTTTATCAAGTCCCAGGTGGCATGTTGTCAAATCTTTATTCTCAACTTAAACAAGCTAATGCCACAGATAAGTATGATCAAGTGCTTAAAGAAGTTCCAGCCGTACGAAAAGATTTAGGTTATCCTCCATTGGTTACTCCAATGAGTCAAATGGTGGGAACGCAAGCGGTTTTTAACGTTATTTCTCAAGAACGCTATAAAATGGTACCTAATGAAATCAAAAATTATCTTCGTGGGAAGTACGGCAAATCACCCGCACCAGTAGATGAAACGGTGCGAAAAAACATCATTGGCGATGAAACTGTAATGACAGAACGCCCAGCTGATAGTTTAGAGCCCGAAATGGACACATTAGCAGCTGAGTTGGGCGATTTAGCCAAAACAGAAGAAGATATATTAACTTATGCATTGTTCCCACAAGTGGGATTAACTTATTTAAAAAATAAATATGCTACCAAATCGGATGAAAAAGATGAGGGTATTACTAAAATTAAAGTAACACAGGTATAAATAAGAGAGGGTGTCAAAATGACAAACTTTACAATTTTAGACGGTCTCGTATTAATGGTTGTCGCTATGGCAACTGTGTTTGTTGTACTACTTGGTCTATGGGGCATTTTAGCTATTGTGAAAAAATTGGTGGAAAGACAAAGCACTGAACGACCAGCTCCAGCTAGTAATAACCAAGCAGAGGTAACAATAAATCAGGAAAAAAGTTCGGAAGAACAAGCAGAAGATGGGACAATTCCCCCTGAAAAAGTTGCGTTGATTATGAGTCTGTTAGTTGATAAAAGTAAAAGAAATAATAAATAATCAAAGAAAGAACTGGGAGGAACGAAATTGAATAAATATGAAGTAGAAATCGACGGGAAACTATACCGTGTTACGATAGAAGAAATTAGTGAAAATGAAAGAACAGAACCTAAAAATGATAGTAAAGAAAACGAGCCGAAGAATGAAACGAAGCAATCTACTAAACAAGAACAACCAGCGCCTGCTCCGTCTTCTGGAAGTGGACAAAATGTCACTGCGCCTATGCCAGGTAATATTTTTAAAGTATTAGTTCAACCTGGTCAATCAGTTAAAGAAGGAGATACAGTGGTTGTCTTAGAAGCGATGAAAATGGAAAATGAAATTGTAGCTCCTGCAGATGGCACTATTTCTGCTGTTCATGTCAAAGAAGGGCAATCAGTGGAAGCTGACGATATTTTATTTGAATTATAATTTCTGAGGAGGTACCAAGAAGATGTTTGACATTGTAAACCAATTGGTTCAAAACTCAGGAATACTTAGTATGACTTATAAGGAATTGATCATGATTATTGTTTCCCTTATTTTCTTATACTTAGCCATTCGAAAAGGGTATGAACCATATTTATTAATACCGATCGCATTTGGAATATTACTGGTGAATCTTCCGTTAGGCGGGTTGATGGATGCACCAGCAAATGGCGAATCGGGAGGGCTTTTATATTACCTTTACCAAGGGGTCGATTTAGGAATATACCCACCTTTGATCTTTTTATGTTTGGGTGCTTCAACAGATTTTGGGCCACTGTTAGCTAACCCTAAGACGTTATTACTAGGAGGAGCAGCGCAATTTGGTATCTTTAGTGCTTTCTTCTTAGCGATTGTTATAGGAATGTCACCAGAAGAAGCTGCTTCAATTGGCATTATTGGCGGTGCAGACGGGCCAACAGCGATCTATTTATCTAGTCAATTAGCTGAACATATACTGCCTGCGATTGCTTTGGCAGCGTACTCTTATATGGCATTAGTTCCTATTATCCAGCCACCTCTGATGCGGTTACTTACCAATGAAAAAGAACGCAAAGTTAAAATGGAACAATTACGCAGTGTATCCAAAAAAGAAAAGATTTTATTTCCTATTGTAACTACCTTGTTTGTTAGTTTAATTATCCCATCGGCAACGACTTTGGTTGGAATGCTGATGTTAGGAAATGTCATTCGTGAAAGTGGACAGGTTCCCAAACTGTCCGAAACCTTGCAAAACTCTTTTATGTATATCGTTACGATTCTTTTAGGCGTATCGGTAGGTGCAAAAGCTACGGGAGATACCTTTTTAACGTGGTCTACCTTAGCTATCACCGTTCTAGGTTTGATTGCTTTTGCGGTAGGGACAATCTCTGGACTCCTGATAGGCAAATTGATGTATAAGATGACTAATGGGCAAATTAATCCTCTCATTGGTGCAGCAGGGGTTTCTGCCGTTCCCATGGCAGCTCGTGTTGTGCAAAAAGAAGGCATTAAATATAACCCAAGTAATTATCTTTTAATGCATGCCATGAGTCCTAACGTTGCTGGAGTTGTTGGCTCCGCCGTTACTGCGGGTGTGTTATTGTCCTTCTTTGGATAATTTTAATCATAAGATATTATAATATAAACCTGCGAGATAGCGAGAAATCGTTTATTTCGCAGGTTTTTCATTTTAAACAGAATAGCTGTTGCAAAAAATTTCTATTCCCTTTCAGTATATAAGTTTACGAAATGAGGTAACAACTAAGAAATATTTATAGAAATAGGAGAGATATGTGGAAAACTTTTTTCTTTTTTTCTTAGTTTACTCTGAGGAGAAAGACTTCTTAATAAATGGAACAAATTTTTCTTATTTTATAAGTCTCATAATGTTTCACACAGTGGAAAACATTTTACGTTTTTTTATTTTCTGCCAGGTAGTGGCTTCCTAATAATTCCATGAAGGCTAACAACTTATATTTGCCACTTCGCTCTAAATCATGGTTTCCTAATGAAACGACCGTATCGAATAAAGAGGACAGCTTCATATGTGGGTTTTGAGTAATTAAGACATTGC
>JAKDZT010000109.1 GCA_030462125.1 Tetragenococcus sp. | reverse complement strand
TGTGAATTATAAAAAAACGAATGTCTTACTAAAAATTAGTGCTATTAAGCATCCTATTTATTTATAAATAACATGAAGTTTTATAATGCTTGTTAAATTTTTTATTGAAAAAAGCAACCATTATAAGTTGCTTTTCCTAACCATTCAGTTATTCTCCAACACCTCTATCGGATCAAGCAACTGCTCTTGTACTAAGCTTTGCGAACGATTAACCTCAAAATGTAGATGGGGGCCTGTACTATTGCCGGTACTACCTACTAGTGCGATTTGCTCGCCTTGCTGTACTTCTTGACCTACTTTCGCTAGATTTTTCTTACAATGAGCGTATAAAGTAGTCAGTCCATCTGGATGAAGGATCGTGACATAATTTCCCCAAGAGGGGTGATAAGTCGCACGTGTCACTCGACCTTCTCCAGCGGCTTGGATTTTTGTTCCTTCATCCATCGCTAGATCGATGCCTCGATGAAAAGATTGCCCGCGTTTGCCGTAAGTGGAAGTAACGATTGGATCATCTAAGGGAAGGATATAGTCTGTTGTTTCTTTTGTATTTTTTGGTACGTTATCGTAGTCTGTTAGTTCGTAGTTTATAATAAGTTTATCTAGTTTTTCATGGTAATGAGGATCCGTCGCATAACGCCCGGTCAAAAAGTGTGTAGCAGCTGTATAATCTGATGCTACACTTTTCCAAGTTCCTTGATAAAAACTCGGATCATGGGACAATCCATTTTTAATCAACTTCGCATAAGCGTTTAACGAAGCTTCGTAATTGTCATACTGGCAAAATGTCGCTTTTGTGGTATACATTCGTCCTTGGCTATCGCTTTCTTGTGTTGGTAGCAAAACGCCTTTACCCTCATACTGCCCTTTGACGCCAAAGATATTAAAGTAAGGCGCTTGGCTCAATGCACTTTGCCCACTGCCAGATTCCAAAATCGCTTGAGCAATCATCACAGAAGCATAGAGGTCCTCTTTTTGCCCGATATCTCGCGCCGTTTTCCCGATTTTTTCAATAAAATTTTCGGTGACATCTTCACTTTTTTTGTGCGTCGTTTTCCTTTCAACTGTACTTAGGGGCGTAACTTCCAGTGTATCTGCTACTGCGCTACTTTCTATACTAAATCCTAAGAAGATCCCCACACATAACCCTACACACCATTTCTTTTTTTGTTTCAAATCCAAATCCTCCTTCGATATTTTTGCCTGTACATAATAAAGTACGCAAAAAAAGCGTTCTTTTATTTTTTCTAGCAAAATTTCTTCGAAAAAATATTTTTCCATGGATATTGTTTGTGTGTTATCAGCTTTTCCCCTATAATTATCGATGATTCTATTTCCAATCTAAGGAGGACAATTATGGAACAGAAGCCGACGAATCGGTTTATTCAATTTTTGGGAGGAAAAACTTCCTATTATGTTTTAGGACTCATTATTTTAAGTGCTATTGCGATTTTTCTGGTGGATAAAGTGTCTTTTGTCTTTACCCCACTGTTCACCGTCTTATTCTCCATTTTACCGCCGTTTATTTTTGCGGTAGTCATTTTTTATATTTTTAACCCTTTTGTGGGATGGGTTGAAAAAAAGATGTCACGAACGTGGGCGGTCACTTTGATTTATGTCATAGCGATTATACTCCTCGGAGTGTCCGGTTTTTTCGTGGTTCGTTCTTTAATAAATGAAGGACAAGAATTAGCGCAGCAGTTCCCTACAATTTTAGACAATGTACAAGAAGATTTTCGCTCCATTCTGGCGCAATTGCCTTTACAAAATCAACTTGATACATTAGTTTCATCCGCGAACGACTTAATGAAGACCACCCTTTCTTCACTAGGAAATAACTGGCAAGCGGGTGTTTCAGGCTTAGGTAGCGTCTTTTCTGCTGTATCGACAACAGCCATTACCTTATTTGTAGGTCCAGTCGTGGCCTTTTTCTTATTAAAAGATCAACAAAGATTTTCTGAAAAAGTCATCAGTCTTGTCCCCCCTAAGTTTCGCAGTGACTTTAAAATGTTGGCTAGTAAAGCTGATCAACAATTAAGTGCCTTTTTAAAAGGACAACTTCTTTCCAGTGCGATATTAGGGATTATGTACTGGCCTACTTTCTTACTCATTGGACTCAATTATGCGACAATCATGGCCTTTTTAGTCGGACTTTTTAGTCTTGTCCCTTATTTAGGTTCCGTGGTTACATTTATTCCTGGGCTCATTATTGCCTTGCAACAATCTTTCTTTGAGGCTGTTATGTTTGTCATTGCTTGGTTTGTTATTCAGGCTGTGCATGGGAACTTGGTTATGCCTCGTGTCATGGGCGATAAGTTACAGTTACACTTTTTAACTATCTTACTTGTTGTATTGATCATGGGGGATTTGTTAGGGTTTATTGGTGTGCTATTTGGTATTCCGATTTACGCTTTGCTCAAGATTCTCGTACAATACTTGTTCAGTCGCTTTAAGAAAAGGTATAATCACTTTTTCGGAGATGATGGAAACTATCAGAATCCGGAGATGTAAATTCGTAAAAAAACCGCTCCCATCTTAGGTTGGAAGTGGTTTTTTTATTAGATATAAAAAACACCTCTACTAGAAAGAGGCGTTTTTCTTAACTTCAAAAGTCTTTTTAATTTCCCCAGTCATTGGGTGACCAGAGTGTACCGTCCAATTGTCCTTGGATCTGCTCGGTACGTTTTTGTTGTTCTAAAAGTAGGTCTTTGATTCCCAGCAGTAAAGCTTTTTGTTTGTAATCGCGACTGTCGGCTTCTAATTGGTCAAGTTGGTCTAGCGCCCACTGGATATTTTCTTCCTCTTCCATTATAGTGACCCTCCTGCTTGTTCCAAGTACATTTGAATTTCGTCTAATTCCATACGATTATCTTCAATGATTTCTTTTACTTGGTCTAAGATAAACGAACTTCCTGCAGGTAACATTTCCTCATCTATCGTTTCCATTTGATCTAACACCCATGCTTCTTTTGCTCGTAACGTATCAAATTTTTCAATCATCAAATACTGTTGGTAAGCAATTAAAATACGTTTTTTTTCATTTTCTGTCATGTAGTGGAATTGAAAAATGAGAAACGGTTTTAAAAATTGCATCTGTGTTTTTTTCGCCATCGCTTGATAAGGCGTAGTTAAAGCGCTAAGGGAAAAACCTTCATTGCCACCGACTTGGTATTCTTTTTCTGGCATGCCGATAACCAAAACTAAGCCTAATTCTTTGCCTTTTAACTTATTTCCGCCATAACCGTACGCAAAATTTTCAGTTAAAACTTCATCTAACCAATGCTTTAACATCGGCGGTGAGGAGTACCAATACAAAGGAAACTGGAAAATAATACGATCATGCTTTTGCAAGAGAGCTTGCTCTTGTTCAATGTCAATTTTACCATCAGGATAAGTCGTTTCTAAGTGATGATAAGTGATATCAGAAGAATCCGGCAACGCTTCTTTTAAGTACTGCTGGCTCCCAGATTCATCGATATCTGGATGTGATACGATAATAAGCGTCTTCATAACGTCCAAACGCCTCCTTGTCGTAAACATTATAACAGTTCACTTAAAACTCGTCATGTTCACTGATTTATCGTTAGGTTATTTCTTGAAAACTGATCGAATAGCGCCTGCAAGTGTTCCTCTTCGTCTTGCGTTTTGTTGTTTACTTAATTTCTTTTGTTTAGGTGTAGCTTTTTGGCCTGTGCGAAGCTTTTTTGAAGCTTGCGCCCAGTGGTTCGTTGCACGTCTTCTTCCTATCATACTCTGTCACCTCTTTTCTTGTAAGCTAACAAGCGCAAACCAATCTGTCAATTTTCTTGCTGAAATATAAACTAAGCAACTGATTTTTTGAATGATAAAATTCGTTATCTAATTTTTTGTTATTGATTAAAAGATCTTGTTTCCTTTAGTCATTTTTTCATTATTGATTAACGAATTCTCGTTTCTTTATTCAATATCATCGATTTTCCAAATTATCTTCCTAATTTTGTTCCCTTTAGCTTATTATTGATCAACGAATTCCAGATTCTTTATCCAATTTCTCATTATTGATTAAAAGTTTTCGTTTTCTTTAGTCATTTTTTCATTATTGATTAACGAATTCTCGTTTCTTTATTCAATATCATCGATTTTCCAAATTATCTTCCTAATTTTGTTCCCTTTAGCTTATTATTGATCAACGAATTCCAGATTCTTTATCCAATTTCTCATTATTGATTAAAAGTTTTCGTTTTCTTTAGTCATTTTTTCGTTATTGATTAACGAATTCTCGTTTATCTCTGGCTACTTCCACGTTTTTCTGTGTTCTAATCGCTTAAAGTATTCCATGTCATCTTCAAACCAATAATCAAATATTAGCCCTTTATTTTCGTGCCCAAAACGTTTTTTCGTTGTAGACTGGATAGCAATAAAGTATTTATGAAGTATATACTTCAAATACGCTTCTTGTAAGTCTTTTCCAAAAAAGTTTTTTAATCCTTTTAATCTAAGTTCTCGATCGTGAAAGAGGACGCCATATTCAGTGATGGTCCGCGCATAAGCTATTGCTTTTACTTCTTCATGTCCACAACTACAGATCACTTTATGTTTATTTTGCCGAGTTTTAAACTGATGACAACGTGGGCAGCAAATCCCTTTTTGCAAGTGCTTTTCTTCATCTAGCGTTAATTGGCGTTTCGTGCGAAATGCCTCTATTTGATACTGAAACAATACGGATTGCAAGTGCGGATAACGCTCTTCCAGTGCTTGTTTGTTTAATTCCAATAACCACGACGGAATTTCATTGAACGTTAATACCCTTTCGGAAATGTTATCTTTTATTTCGATATTTGAGTCTGGATTTAAAAAGGCTAAGACGCCTCTTACTTGTACATTCATTTGTTGCTCTTTAAAAATATTTTCAAGTACTCGAACGGCTCTGCGTAGCTGATCCAAAATATTTGTTGGCAGTTTTTTCCCAGCACGTTGCCAACTATTATTTTGTAAAATATAGTTTCCTTGATAGAACTTCATATCGATAATATAAACTATATTTCCTACAACCAGGATTTTATCGATTTGCACAATAACTGATTGGTACTGCAAAGTAATGTCATCGATAATCGTTACCTTTCCAAGTAAAAAACTTTCAACCAGTTTATCCATTTGCTGCTCTCCGAGAAACCCTTTTTGCAATCTTAATAGCGCCCTTTGTTCTTCTTCATCCAATTGTTTGCGTTTGCCTGCTATTTCTAGCCATTGTAATTCATGCGACTTTTTCCTCATTTCATGCCTCCTAATAAAATTATCTTTCACTATTAAGTACGCAAAAAATGAGCAAATCTTTTTTTCATAAAAAAAGACCTACTGAAAAATTCAGTAGGCCACGCTTTTATCTTCTACCTAGGACAAAGGAAACAACGGCTACAACGATAATCGCTCCGATAATCGATGGGATTAACGCCATTCCACCAAGGGAAGGGCCCCAACTTCCTAGAATTGCTTGACCGATAGATGAACCAATAAGTCCTGCGATCACGTTAAAAATGATGCCTGATCCACCTCTATTTGTAATAGCGCCAGCGATTGCACCAATGATGCCACCGACAATGATTGTCCAAAGCCAACCCATAGTTAACAACTCCTTTTATTTTTTAATTTTTGATCAAATCGATCAACGTATTATAACTATGCGAAAAATCAAGTGCATAGGAATGATCATATTTTTTTAAATCCTCGACCATTTCTGTTAATTTTTTAGGATCTGATTCAGTTGTGTGTTGGATATAATCCAAGTCTTCAAGCCAGTTATAGTAAAACGCACTTGCTTTACCATAGTTGTTATCAAATACAAGACATGGCGTTTGCGTAATAACAGAAAAAATCATGCCATGCAAACGATCGGTAACCACGACTTTATTTGCCTTGATTTGGTCTAATTTAAGCGTCAATAACCAATCCCGCTCAGATATCCTTACAATATCAAGGG
>JAKDZT010000108.1 GCA_030462125.1 Tetragenococcus sp. | reverse complement strand
TATTTAGCAGTAAATTTAAAAAAAGTCACTCTAAAAAAATTATTCTAGCAGCTAAATCGTCACTAACTTCATTTCTGAGGTTCATATAAACGGGCTTATTGATAATACGACGGTAAATGAAACTGCTGGTTTTCTTCAAATATTTTCCCGATTGCAAAAAGCAAGTCTTCGCGTCCTTTAGCTGCCATAAATTGAATCCCTAGCGGTAGATTTTCGTCTGTAACATGTGTAGGCAAACTGATCGCTGGTTGCCCAGTTAAATTCGCTAGTTGAGTAAACGGAGATAGTCGTAAGCTTTTGTCAAACATGTCATAAATCAAATCTCCTGCTTCATTGACCGAGTAACTTTCAATTTGTGCTAAACGATTACGAATTTCATCACTTTGCAAATCATCCGTAATTTTAGGTGCTGGATGAGCTGTCGCTGGCGTCAAAATCAAATCATAACTAACAAATAAATGCTCCATTTGTGCTGTTGCTTGGTCCCATATATTCAGACTATGGACGTAGCTGGCAGCTGATTGTTTCACCCCATATTGATATAAGCCCCAAGACATCAATTCCATGTCATTTTTTTGAATCGGACGACCTAAGCTATGGGCAAGTCCTTCCATCATCGCGGCTGTTTCCGCACCATTCATGTGATAATAAGTTTGCATTAATTGTTTACCATCGATAGGTAAAGAAACCTCTTCTAGGTCGTGCCCTTGATTGTTCAAAAAAGTGGCTGCTTTTTGAACGGCTGTTTTTGCCGCAGCTGTTACTTCACTACCCACAGGCGAAGCTGTCAAAAAACCAATTTTTAATCTCTTTTGATTAGCACTAGCTGTATGATCCCACTCCACTTTAGGCGCTTGGTAAGGAGCTGCGGATTCTGTCCCTCTTAACGCATAAAAAAGAGTTTCAGTATCGCGCATTGTAATCGTCAAAGCAAAGGCAATCGCCGCTCCTTGCCAAGCACGAAATTCAGAAGGGCCCACCGGCATAGTACCGCGCGTTGGTTTCAATCCGATTAAACCGCTAAAAGAAGCCGGAATGCGAATGGAACCGCCACCATCACTAGCTGCAGCGATAGGAAATATGCCAGAAGCAACGCTAGCTGCGGCCCCGCCACTTGATCCACCTGGAGAATAGTCAAGATTCCAAGGGTTACGTGTATCGCCATAAAGCGTTGGATCCGTAACATTTTTGAAGCCAAATTCAGGAGCATTTGTTTGGCCGACAGGAATCATTCCTGCATTTTCTAGACTTTGCACAAAGTGATTGGTTTCTGATGCGCGGTTTGTTTGCAATAAACGGTTTGCTGAAGTAGTTAGCCAACCTTTTTTATCTTGTCCCAACATCTTTAAAGGCAACGGTAACCCAGCAAATGGCGTATCACCCAAATTTTTACTCGTCGTAAATTGCTTTTTAGCATCCTCTTTTACAAAAGTTACTAGCGCGTTAACTTGCGGATTTTTTCGTTGCACTCCTTGTTCTATTGCTGTTAATAATTCTTCAAAAGAAATTTTCTTTGTTTTTAGTTGCTCTGCCCAGTATAAACCATCTCGTATCATCGCTCCATCTCCTCCTTCTTTTTAACCTATTCTACTATAGATACGAATAAGTGTCTCATGAAATTTCAGAATAAGTATTGTAAAAAAACTTACAAGGGATTATACTAAATCGTACAAGATATGGAGTAGACCCAATAATAAAACACAATATATGGTGCTTTTTATATGCTTTTTTAAAGGAGTTTTTGACATTGAGTACACAGATAAAAGAACCAGGGCTAGACATTGCCAAATTAAATCAAGACATTAACCAATTTGAACAAGTTTATCCTATTACTGACGATATGCAAACGGCTCGAGAAGGTGTATCACGTCTAGTGATGCTTGATCGTTATGCTTATAAAGATACCGAACAACGTACACTTTCTGTAGGTGACTTAGTGGTTTTAACCGTTAAAAGTGACCCTAATTATCCGGCGCGTGGCGTTGGAATTGTACAAATGATCAATGATAATAAACAACAAGCGGAAATTTTAGTGGAAGAGGCTTATCGATTTTCGATTGAAGACCCCGCTGAACAAGCTTCCGGAATCGTCACTCGTCAGTTAAACGAAATTGACAAGCCGCTGGAAATTTTTTATGAACAAATCACCAAACGGGTGGCTCACGCTCTAGCAGATGTAGATCAAACCATCGGCAGTAAAACCATGATCGAAGAAGGGTTTTATCAGCAACTAAAAGATATGAATTTTGTTCCTGCCGGTCGAGTGCTTTATGGCGCAGGATCACAAGCCAACGTTACCTATTTTAACTGTTATGTCATGCCTTTTGTGCCTGATTCTAGAAGTGGGATCGCTGAACATCGCAAAAAAGTTATGGAAATTATGAGTCGTGGTGGCGGTGTTGGTTCCAATGGTTCTACTTTGCGTCCGCGTAATGCGATTGTGCGTGGCGTTAATGGAAAATCTTCTGGTTCGGTTTCCTGGTTAGACGATATTGCTAAATTAACTCATTTAGTGGAACAAGGCGGCAGTCGTCGCGGCGCCCAAATGATTATGTTAGCTGATTGGCACCCGGACATTGTTGAATTTATTATTTCAAAAATGCAAAACGCACGTATTTTACGTTATTTGCTGGAAAATACGAATGATAGCCAAATCAAACAAGCTGTTAACGAAAAATTGAAATTTGCCCCTCTTTCACAAAGCGAACGGGAAATGTATCAATTTATCGCCAACCAAAAAAGTACAGAATCACTTTCTCCTGCAACTATCAAAGATGCCCAAACGAAATTAAATGATGGCGGTACTTATAGTGTGAATAATCCTGAATTTTTATCAGGAGCCAACATTTCCCTAACATTAACTGATGATTTTATGCAAGCTGTCAAAAATGACGAAGAATGGCCGCTTCGATTCCCTGATTTATTTCATTACAGTCAAGAAGAGATGAACGATTATGATGAAAAATGGGCGGAAATTGGCGATGTCCGCGAATGGGAAGACTTAGGCTACGCAGTTGCGACTTATCGTACGATCAAAGCGCGAGAATTATGGAAATTAATCAATATTTGTGCAACTTATTCTGCTGAACCTGGTATCTTTTTCATCGATAATGCCAATAACAAAACCAATGCTATAGCTTATGGACAAAAAGTCGTTGCAACCAATCCGTGTGGTGAACAACCCTTAGCTCCTTATTCTGTCTGTAATCTGGGCGCGATCAATTTAGCCAACATGGCAGATAAAGAAACCGCAGAAGTAGATTATGATAAATTAATGGAAACAGTCAAAATCGCCGTGCAAATGCAAGATGATGTGATTGATTCAACGCCTTATTTCTTAGAAGAAAACAAAAAACAAGCACTCGGTGAACGTCGGGTAGGTCTAGGTGTGATGGGGCTTGCTGACCTGTTGATTTATACACACAACCGTTATGGTTCAGAAGAGGGCAACCAAGTTGTCGATAAAATCTTTGAAACTATTGCAACTACAGCTTACAGAGAATCGATTCGACTAGCGAAATTAAAGGGAAGTTTTCCATTCCTAATTGGAAAAACCGACGAAGAAACCCAAGCTCTACGTCAACGTTTCATTCAAACAGGATATATGAAAGACATGCCACAAGATATTCGAGAAGATATTTTAACTTACGGCATTCGTAATTCTCACCTACTCACAGTGGCACCTACGGGTAGTACCGGCACCATGGTAGGCGTAGCAACTGGTTTAGAACCTTATTTTGCCTTCAAATATTACCGTAGTGGACGTTTAGGGAAATTTATGGAAGTCAATGCACAAATCGTGCAAGAATATCTAGACGAACATCCTGAAACAGACGCAAATTCACTTCCTAACTTTTTCGTTTCTTCTATGGAACTCACTCCAGAAGAACATGTTGATGTACAAACTACTATCCAACGTTGGGTCGATAGTTCGATTTCTAAAACTGTCAATGCACCTAAAGGGTATTCCGTTGACCAAGTGGCAACAATTTATGAACGTCTTTATGATGGCAATGCCAAAGGTGGAACGGTTTATGTGGATGGTTCTCGTGATTCGCAAGTACTGACCTTGCAATCTGAGGAAGAAGCAAACGAACAAACCAACCTATTTGAAACAGAAGATATTCGCATCGTTGATGATTCAGAAGAATTAGAACAGTTAGTCGAACAAGCAGAAAATGATCATATCCAACAAGAAGGCCATACCGATGATGTGGTTTATGGTTCTGATGTGGGAAATACCTGCCCGATTTGCCGGCAAGGAATCGTCGAAGACATGGGCGGCTGCAATACTTGCACGAATTGCCAAGCGCAATTACGTTGCGGTTTATGATTGGTTAGGAGCGTAAAACCATGCAGATTTACACACGAACCGGTGATCAAGGGACGACCAAACTTATTGGCGGTATGGAAGTACCAAAAGATGACACTCGTATCGAAGCTTATGGCACCATCGATGAATTGAACAGCTTAGTCGGCTGCATCGCGAGTCTGCCGCAACTAGCTTTAACTTTTAAGGAAGAGCTCATTCAAATTCAACATTATTTGTTTGATTGTGGCAATGATTTAGCCACACCGACTTTTAAGGAAATGAGGAAAAATCCCCCTAGAACAAGAAAAGCAAACGACCCACTCTACCCTTATGTTGTTCAAAAAGAAATTGTGGAGTGGTTAGAAAGCCGCATTGATTCTTATGCAGACATCCCGCCAGAAGTTAATTACTTCATCCTTCCGGGCGGGACAACTGAGAGCGCGCAACTTCATCTCGCACGCACCGTCGCGCGACGGGCAGAACGACAAATCGTTACTTTTCAAAAACAAGGTCAAGTGAACCCTTTTGCTTTGAAATTTGTTAACCGACTATCAGATTATTTCTTCGTCTTAGCTCGTGTCGTCAATGCTCAAACAGGAAAAGAAGATATACGCTATGAACGCAGTAAAAAAGTGTTCCATACAGATCTTACCAAAGACGATATTCAATAAAACCTAGGCAAAAGCCAGCTCCATTGAGTGGCTTTTGCCTAGGTTTTTTATTTGGAGGTTGAATTATCGTGTGTTTGACGTTAATAGGACAGTACTTTTGTTTTTTTATGTCCTATTCAAGCTTATAGGTCAAAAGATTGGGAAAGTTTTGTCCTATTCCGTAATATAGGACAAAACTCTGGCAAAATAATGACCTATTTGCCAATAACCTTTCTTATAATCGCTAGTTATAGTTAACCTTGCAAACTAGCAATCGTACTACCTTCGCCGAAAACCGATTCCCAGTCTTTGGTAAAATCGTCCACAGCTTGATCAATGGATGGCATAGCTAAGGCTTGAGCAATTACGTCTGGAGCCACTGTTACAGCTTGTGCGCCTTGCTCTAAAGCAGTCGTTACTTGCCCGACATTTTTAAAACTAGCAGCTACAATTTTTGTCTTACTATTGCTATACTCAATTTCATTTGCCATTGCCGCCACGGCTTTTGTAGCATCGATGTTCAAATTTTCCATGCGGTTAAAATAAGGTGCAATATAATCAGCACCAGCTGCAATCGCCAAATAAGCTTGCATTTTTGTATAGATGGCGGTAGCTGTCACGTTCAGCCCCGCTTTTTTTAATGCTTTGATCGCTTTTAATCCTTCTTCGCTCGCAGGAATTTTCAAATAGACTTCTCGATCAATCTGGTCCAAAATAGTTTCTGCATCTTTTAACATTCCTGCTTTATCTTCAGCCACCACTTGCACGTGTAGCATACGTTCTTGTCCGATAATCTCTCTAATGGTATTCATATGAGAAAAAAAGTCTACTTTACCTTCTTTTTTTACAATCGAAGGATTCGTTGTTACTCCAGCTAATGGAAGAATAGCTTCATATTTTCGAATGGCTTCAATATTAGCTGTATCTAATAAAATTTCCATTGATATTCACCCCTTATTGTAATTTACTTTGTTTTTTGTAATCGCTTACTTAAATGACCTAACACAACGAAATTTCAAGCTAGCTCCCTCCTTCTTTCTACTTTTTATTCAT
>JAKDZT010000107.1 GCA_030462125.1 Tetragenococcus sp. | reverse complement strand
TTACAGAATAAATCGTGCGCGATTGAATGTTGGAACAAAGGAAGTGTTTAAATGGAAAAAAAATATGATGTAGTCATTATTGGTGCAGGTCCGGCAGGTATGACTGCAGCACTTTACGCCTCAAGAGCAAATCTATCAGTAATGCTACTAGATCGTGGTATTTATGGTGGACAAATGAATAATACCGCAGAAATTGAAAATTATCCGGGATTTAAATCTATTTTAGGCCCCGACCTATCACAAGAAATGTATGATTCAGCGATCCAATTTGGCGCTGATTTTGGCTATGGTACGGTTAAGTCAGTGACAGACCATGGTGACTATAAAACAATTGAAACAGATGCCGATGATTACGAAACTAAAGCAATCGTTATTGCGACAGGCTCTAATTATCGTGATTTAGGCGTACCTGGTGAAGAAGAATACCGAGGACGTGGCGTTTCTAACTGTGCTGTTTGTGACGGAGCTTTTTTCCGTAACCAACATGTAGTCGTCGTTGGTGGTGGCGATTCCGCAGTAGAAGAAGGGGAATATCTGACTCGCCTGGTTGACAAGGTAACGATTATCCATCGCCGTGATGAATTAAGAGCGCAACAAATCATTCAAGATCGCGCGTTTAAAAATGATAAAATTGATTTTATTTGGGACAGCAATGTTCAAGAAATCGTTGGTGACGGAAACAAAGTAACTGGCGTTAAAGGAATCAATAATAAAACAGGTGAACCTTTTGAAGTGGAAGCAGGAGGAACATTTATTTATGTAGGAATTGAACCTATGAGTGAACCTTTTAGACCCTTAAACATTACAGATGAAGATGGTTGGTTTATTACAAATGAAAATATGGAAACAACAATTCCAGGCATTTTCGCTGTAGGCGATATTCGTAAGAAAGAATTGCGACAAGTGGTTACCGCTACTAATGATGGTGGTATTGCTGGACAAAAAGCCTATCAATATATCACTGAGTTAGAGGCAAAAACCGAAGCAGCCAATGCATAGTAACTTAAGAACAGAAGGTGGTCTTATATGGAAAATACGACAGATACAAGATTAGCTGACCAACTTTGTTTTTCGATTTATAATGCGAATCGGCTTTTTGCCAAATTCTACCAAAAAGCGTTGGAGCCCTATCATTTGACCTATACGCAATATATTGTATTGCTAGCTCTTTGGGAGCAGGATTGTAAAACGTTGAGTGATTTAACTAAAGAGTTGGATTTAGCAAGTAATACATTAACCCCCTTATTAAAACGTTTAGAATCTGCTGGTTGGTTGACTCGTTGTCGAGCAGAAGATGATCAACGGCAGTTGATGGTACAGCTTACCGAAAAGGGAAAAGAACAAAAATCAGCAATCGAAAAACGCCTGGAGAAATGTATGAAAGAACAAGCAGGAATAAATGCTGAACAGTATTATCGTATGCTAGCAGATAATAAAAATTTGATGGATGGCTTGAAAGATTATTTAAAACAACCTACCCAAGAAATGCTTTAATAAACTGCTCTTTGAAAGGGAAGTGACTTGCTATGTCAACGATTTATGATTTTAAAGAAACAGAAATGAGCGGCGAAACGCTTGATTTGAGTGATTATAAAGGTAAAGTTGTCGTAATTGTAAATACTGCCAGTAAATGTGGACTTGCTACACAACTTGAAGCCCTTGAATCTTTATATCAAAAATATAACGAACAAGGCTTTGAAGTTTTGGGATTGCCTTCTAATCAATTTCATCAAGAACTAGATGATGATGAGCAAACCCAAGATTATTGCAAGGTTCATTATGGTGTTAGTTTCCCAATGACCAAACGGGTGAAAGTAAATGGTAATGAAGCCGATCCATTGTTTACCCATCTAAAAGAAGCGGCTGGTCATGGGGTAATTAAGTGGAATTTCACTAAATTTCTAGTGGGGCGCGACGGACAAGTAATCAAGCGCTACGCACCGCAAACTAAACCAGAAAAAATGGAAGAAGATATTATTGCGGCGTTGAAAACAGAGTAACAATTTAAAAATGGTAATCATAAATAATGAGGAGGACTTTTATCATGAGTGTAAACGTAACAACGGATCAAACTTTTGAACAAGATACAGCTAACGGTGTGACATTAACCGACTTTTGGGCGACTTGGTGTGGCCCATGTAAAATGCAATCACCAGCAGTTGAACAATTATCTGAAGAATTGGGCGATAAAGTAACTTTTAATAAAATGGATATTGATGAAAACCCAGAAACGCCAAGTCAATTTGGCATTATGAGTATCCCTACTTTATTGATTAAAAAAGACGGCGAAGTCGTTGATACATTAGTAGGCTTTCATCCCAAAGAACAATTAGAACAAGCTTTAGAACCTTATATTGGATAAGGGTAACTACTATTTGAGCACCTAAACAAGCCAAACTTGCTTAGGTGTTTTTTTATATGGTAAGAAGACTAAGCATAATATTTATTTAGCCAAGTCCTTATAGTAATGGGAGTCGTTTTCTTAAGCGGAAAATAGCTTGTTTTCCCATAGATGCCCCCAATAATTTACCGATTGGAGGTACATCGAGAAAGATGCCCCCAATAATTCATCGATTGGAGGTACATCGAGAAAGATGCCCCCAATAATTCATCGATTGGAGGTACATCGAGAAAGATACCCCCAATAATTTATCGATTGGAGGCACATCATTTAATGTTCCACCAATAGTGTTATTAGTTAAAGCTAGTCTGCTTTTTTCAAACATAGAGAGCCAATTTTCACTTTTATTTATATCAAACATAAAAGGTGAAACGTTTGTTGACAAATACTGGCTGTGTTAGATTGGTAATGGAAGGTTTAATTTGAAGGAAGTATCTATTTATACATTATAAAAATGGAGGAGATATACTATGCGAAGTACACAGTTATCTATGGACACTTTAGATCGAGCTCAAGAACGCTTTATTGATACACTTAATCAAATGGATATGACACAAGCCAACACCATGCCTAAGCCGATTATTAAGTCAGTCACTTGGCTTATATGGCATACTGCGCGAATGCTTGATTTACAAATTTCAGAACTTAATGGAAGCGCCCCATTATGGACGAGTGAGGGATGGAATGATAAATTTTCATTAGACTTGCCTGATGACACACAAGATTATAAGCACACGCCCGAGGAAGCGGCCAAAGTCGTTGTATCTGATAAACAGTTATTAGTTAACTATTTAGATGCTGCTGTTAAGCTTACAAAAACTTATTTAGGACAAGTAGAAGATGACGAACTGGAGGAGATTATAGATGAAAGCTGGACGCCTGCGGTTACGCGTCAAGCTCGAATAGTCTCTAGTATTGATGACGCTGCTATGCATTCAGGACAAGCAGTTTATACAAGAAGATTAGTTATTGGTAAGTAATTGTAATACAAACGACAACGAAAGTGCTGAAGGTTTCAATACTGATAGTAATGTTGAACGATCATTTATAACTTAAGGATTACATTTAGTATTGGGATTTTGCGATTAAGAGAAATAAACTATTGGTTTTTTGCCAATAGTTTATTTTTTAGAACGAAAAAAAGAAAGTTGAACACTTCAATCATAATATTTTACAGCGTTGAAAGAAAAGCTTGTATATATAAAAAGAGGATTTATGCTCATACGCTGAACATAAACCTTCTCTTTTTTCTACTCTATATTAGCTCATCAGAGCTTATTTCAAATCTTTCCATTGCCAATCTTGCACTTCACTGATATCTTCGCCATTTTCACGAATATAATCATGATGGAATTGCAATGTTTTATCCATTTCCTTGGCAAAGTCGTCTGCTTTTTTACCATAAACTGTGGCAGCAGCATCTTTAGCTATGTGGAAACGATCCAATTCATTAAGCACACGCATATCAAATGGAGTTGTAATATCGCCATTTTCTTGATAGCTGTGAATACTTAAGTTTCGATTATGACGTGTAAAGAAAATATCACGAATCAATCCTTCAAAGCCATGGAAAGCAAACACGATCGGTTTGTCTGTCGTAAACAACTCATCGAATTCTTCATCGCTCAACCCACGAGGATCTACATCAGGGTGACGCAGTTTCAAAAGATCAACAACATTGATAAAGCGAATTTTTACTTCTGGAAATTGTTCATGCAATATCGATATAGCAGCTAGAGCTTCTAAGTTTGGCTCTGAACCAGCAGCTGCAAATACAATGTCAGGTTTGCCATCGTCATCATTACTTGCCCAATCAATTTTCTTCACGCCGCGAGTAACAAGTTCTTGCGCTTCTTCAGCGGAATAAAATTGTGGTCTTGGATGCTTACTTGAAGTAATTAAATTGATAACTTCTTCTTCTTTCAAAGATTTATCCATAACAGCCATCAATGTGTTTGCATCAGCGGGGAAATATTCCCGAATATATTCTGGTTTTTTCTCAGCTAAGTGAGTAATGACGCCTGGATCTTGATGGGTATAGCCGTTATGATCTTGTTGAAAGACAGTTGACGATGAAATCACATTCAAAGATGGGTAGTTTTTACGCCAACTTTTTTCGCTTGCTTTTCTTATCCATTTGAAGTGTTGTGTCAACATTGAATCAACAATACGCAAGAATGCTTCATAACTAGCAAAGAAACCATGTCTACCTGTTAAAACATATCCTTCTAAAAATCCTTCAGCTTGATGTTCGGATAATTGTCCATCAATGACCCGTCCTACTGCAGATTGCCATTCATCTGATAACTCTCTAGGTTCAACCCATTGACGATTTGTAACCTTGAACATATTATTCAAACGATTGGATTTTGTTTCATCTGGACCGAAAGCCCGGAAATTAGTAGGATTATTTTCGATAATATCTGCTATAAAGCTGCCAAGAATGGTCATGTCTTGTGCAGTAGTTGCACCATGTTTTGTGGTATCTACTGCATGTTTACGCCAGTCAGGCATATTCAATGGTTTCGGATCAAGACCACCATTTGTGATAGGGTTGACTGACATCCGTTGATCGCCCTTAGGTGAAAGTTCTTTAATCGAATCAATAACTGTCCCATTTTCATCAAATAATTCTTCAGGACGATAAGACTTCAACCATTTTTCTAAGTCTTTTGCATATTCCATGTGGTCAGCATCCACAGGAATAGGTACTTGATGGGCACGGAATGTTCCAGCGATTTGTTCATTATCCCATTTTTCGGGACCTTCCCAACCTTTTGGCGCACGGAAAATGATCATTGGCCAATGAGGCATGGCTACATCTTCAGCTGATTTTTTACGAGCTTCTTGTTGAATGGATTGGATCTCGTTAATAACAGCATCTAAAGTTTTTGCCATTAATGGGTGCATTTTTTCAGGATCTTTTCCTTCAACAATGTAAGGCTTCCAGCCCATTCCTTCAAAATATTTCTTCAAACTTTCATCACTTTTACGAGCTAAAATCGTTGGATTAGCAATCTTAGCGCCATTTAAATTTAGAATAGGTAAAATAGCACCATCGTTTACTGGATTAATGAAGTTGTTGGACATCCAGCTAGCAGCCAATGGTCCTGTTTCTGCTTCGCCATCTCCAATAACGGTTGCTGCAATAACATCTGGGTTATCTAAAACCGCGCCAGCAGCATGTGACATGGAGTAACCTAATTCGCCGCCTTCATGGATTGAACCAGGTGTTTCAGGTGCAGCATGTGAGCCGATTCCACCAGGGAAAGAGAACATCTTGAATAATTTTTTCAATCCAGCTTCATCTTGCGTTATTTCTGGATAAATTTCCGAATAACTACCATCGATATAAGAATTAGAGACCATCACTTGGCCACCATGTCCTGGTCCTTCAATGTAAAACATATTTAAGCCGAATTTATTAATGACACGATTCAAATGAGCATAAATGAAGTTTTGCCCGGAAATTGTTCCCCAGTGTCCAATAGGATGAACCTTTATGTCTTCTTTTTCAATTGGTCGACGTAACAAAGGGTTGTCTTTTAAGAAAATCTGTGCAACAGAGATATAGTTCGCTGCGCGCCACCATGCATTCATTCTTTCTAGATATTCTTTTGAATCGATATTTACTGACATATAAATACTCC
>JAKDZT010000015.1 GCA_030462125.1 Tetragenococcus sp. | reverse complement strand
GAAATCACTTAGAGTATGAAAAAGAACATACTGATTTCCATATAACGGAGTTTTAAGATGAAACCATCGCTAAAAAACAACGAAACAGGCATTTTCGCTGTTGGCGGATTAGGAGAAATTGGGAAGAACTGTTATGGGGTTCAATTTCAAGATGAAATTGTCTTAATCGATGCAGGAATTAAGTTTCCAGAAGATGAATTACTTGGAATTGACTATGTGATTCCTGATTACAATTACATTGTACAAAATATCCAAAAAGTAAAGGCTTTAGTGGTTACTCACGGTCACGAAGACCATATAGGTGGGATTCCTTATTTACTAAAACAAGTAAATATCCCTATTTATGCTGGACCGCTAGCTTTAGCTTTAATTACTAACAAATTAGACGAACATGGACTATTACGTGATGCAGAACTTCACGAAATTAATGAAGACACTGTTATCCGTTTTCGTAAAACTTCCGTCAGCTTCTTTCGGACAACCCACAGTATTCCTGATGCTTTAGGTGTTGCCGTTAAGACGCCGTCAGGAAATATCGTTGAGACTGGTGATTTTAAATTTGACTTTACACCAGTGGGCGAACCAGCAAATCTTCATAAAATGGCAAAAATTGGGGAAGAAGGCGTTCTTTGTTTACTGTCAGACAGTACAAATGCTGAAATCCCTACTTTTACCAAATCTGAAAAAACAATCGGTACTTCTATCATCAAAATTTTTGAAAAAGTAGAAGGACGTATTATTTTTGCTAGTTTTGCTTCCAATATTTTTCGTCTGCAACAAGCGGCAGAAGCTGCAGTTGCGTATGGACGTAAAATTGCCGTTTTTGGCCGCAGTATGGAAAATGCGATTACCAATGGACAACGTCTGGGCTATATCAACGTCCCGGAAGGAACATTTGTGGATGCCCGTCAACTAAATTCTTTACCTGCAAATAAAGTAATGATTTTATGTACAGGTTCACAAGGTGAGCCAATGGCAGCTTTAAGCCAGATTGCTAATGGAACGCACCGACAAATTCATATTCAACCAGATGATACCGTGATCTTTTCTAGTTCACCTATCCCAGGAAATACAACCAGCGTTAATCACTTGATTAATTTATTACTAGAAGCTGGTGCTGAAGTTATTCATGGTAAAATTAACAACATCCATACTTCTGGTCACGGTGGCCAAGAAGAACAAAAATTGATGTTGCGCTTGATGAAGCCGAAATACTTTATGCCGATTCACGGTGAATTCCGGATGTTGAAAATCCACAGTCAATTAGCAGAAAATACTGGCGTGCCCAAAGATAATCACTTCTTAATGGACAATGGCGATATGCTTGCTTTAACTGAAGATTCAGCACGGCCATGTGGTCATTTTGATGCTGGCGATGTTTATATCGATGGCAGTGGCATTGGTGATATTGGTAATATTGTCTTAAAAGATCGCCGTATTCTTTCTGAAGAAGGCTTAGTTATAGCCGTTGCTACAATAGACAAAAACAAAAAAGAAATTTTAGCTGGTCCTGACATTCTTTCACGCGGTTTTGTTTACATGCGTGAGTCTGGTGAGTTGATTAAAAAGGGACAAAATATCCTTTATAAAGCATTACGTAATGCCTTAAACCAATCAGATACCAGTGAATATAAATTAAGAGAAGCAATGAGCCAAGCATTACAGCCATTCCTTGTCGAGCAAACACAACGTCATCCAATGATTTTATCTATGATAATGACACCAGATGATTAACTCAAAAAAGCAGCCTTTTTGGCTGCTTTTTTTTTGAAATGAATTTTCAAGTAAACTTTAACTAGTAACGACACTAGGAAACTGACCTTATATGATTATTTAGCTGGATAAGCACATTTTCATGTCAATAATTCAAATTAAGCACGCTGTTTTGTCTTTCTTATGTGGTTAAATGTTAATAAGCTCATTGTTTTGGGATTCTTACGTGCTTAGTTTCGGTTAACCACACTATTTTGTCATTCTTA
The DNA here is from genome assembly GCA_030462125.1 of Tetragenococcus sp. GTDB lineage: Bacteria > Bacillota > Bacilli > Lactobacillales > Enterococcaceae > Tetragenococcus. Next base: position 21,173 of record JAKDZT010000015.1, on the reverse strand, counting down.
TGTGCTTAATCTACCTTAAACCGGCTTTTTTTGCCCTTTTTCTTCATTTAGGCACATAGCTTTATCATTCTTACGTGCTTAGCTTGGGTTAACCCCGCTAGTTTGTCATTGTTACGTGCTTATTTTCCATTTAGCACACTGTTTCATCATTCTTATGTGGTTAAATATCAATAACCTCATCGTTTTGGAAACCTTACGTGCTTATTTTGGTGAATACGCACATTTTCACGTGAATAAATTCAAATTAAGCTCATTAGTTTTTGGACCGTCTTTTCTATGTACTATTTCACTCACTTTTTATAAAAAAAAGAAAGACTCTCGCAAATTTTATTGCAAGAATCTTTCTTATCAGCTTGGTTTTAAAGTATTAATAGTTAAAAACTATTGTTTTACAACATTAACAGCTTGAGGGCCACGATCTGATTGTTCAACATCAAATGTAACAGATTGACCTTCTTCTAAAGTTTTGAAGCCTTCTTCTTGGATTGCTGAAAAGTGGACAAACACGTCACTTCCGTCTTCACGAGAGATAAACCCGTAACCTTTTTCTGCGTTAAACCATTTTACTGTACCTTGTTCCATTCAAGTTTCCTCCTCGTGCGTTAGCACTTTATAAAATTGTAACATTGCTCGTACTACGTTAGAGACAGGTAACTGTGTGCCACTTCCATGTTCCAAACAAAATTACAGTTCCTATTCTACTCCTGCAGACATGTTTTTGCAAGTAAAAAATACTCCTTATTGATTAATTCCAAAAACCTTCTTCTCTTAAACTAACATATTTTTCGTTACCAATAATCAAATGATCGATGATTTCAATTCCCATCATTTCTCCACATTGTTTCAACCGTTGGGTAAATTCTCGATCATTTTCCGACGGTGATGGGTCGCCGCTCGGATGGTTATGTGAGCAGATAATACGCGCCGCGCTGCAGCGAACGGCTTCTCGGAAAATCTCACGTGGGTGAGCGACGCTTTGGTTCAACGACCCGATAAAAAGTGTTTTACGGAAAATCACTTCATTTTTCGTATTTAAATATAAACAGATCAAATGTTCCTGCGAGAAGTCTTTCATTTCATCAATCAGCTGATGGGCTAAATCGAAGCTGGTAATTACTTTGCCGAGCTTCGGTTGGTTGGCACGTTGAATGCGACAACCTAATTCGATCATCGCTTTTAATTCAATCGCTTTGATTTGCCCTACCCCAGAAATCTGTTGCAATTCCGTCAGGCTAGCGTTTTTTAACTCATATAAGCTGGGGAATAAGGTCAAAACTCTACCCGATAATTCCATCACACTATACTTCTTCGAACCTGTACGCAACAAAATAGCTAATAGTTCTTGGTTAGAAAGTGCCTGTACCCCATATTCTAGCAGTCGTTCGCGGGGCAACGAACTAAGTGGTGTTTTAGTTTTCTCCATAAAAAAAGCCTCCTTGCGTTCTTACACTACTAAGTACGCAAAAAAGGCTCATTTATTTTTCTAAAAATGTAGAAACTTCATTTAATGTAGGTAAGACAGCTAAAGTTTTTTCTTTAATCGCAGGAGTAGGTGCAATTAAATCGGGAATCATGATCACATCGATCGCTGCCTGATCAGCTGCTAGTACACCATTTTTCGAATCTTCTAATATAAGTAATTTTTCTTTAGGAAAATCAAAACGCTCAGCAGCCGTTTCAAAAATTTCTGGATCAGGTTTGGCTTTTTCTACGTTTTCAAAAGAAACAATATGGGAGAATTCTTCTGATAAATGATTCTTTTCTAAAAGAATATCAATAATTCTACGCTGATTACTAGAAGCAACACAACATTGAATCTTTTTTCCCTCTAAATAACGGAGTAGCTCTTTTAGCCCTGGTTTGACTTCGGCAGCACCTGCTTCAAATAGCTCTATGGCTCGCTCAAACGAATCATTAATGAAGCTATTCACCTTTTGTAGACCAAAGAGCGGATCATACATTTCATGATAAGCTTGCCAAACTTCTTCATCAGAGACCCCAATGTATTCTTCATAGGTAGCAAAATTATAGGAAAAACCTAATTTATCAGCAGCTTCTTGTGTAGCTTTGTAATAAAGAGTTTCGGTATCAAACATTAATCCATCCATATCAAAAATAATTCCTTGTACATCCCGCATAGCATCCTCCTGCTTAAGTAATAAGGTCTTTAATTAATTTTCGCACTTCTGACACAAAATAAAGAGAACCAGTCACTAAGATGATATCATCGCTAGAAATTTTATCTAAAATATTTGCTAAACCAAATTGCCATAGGGAGACAATATTAATCCGTTCTTCATCCACTATTTGATAATTTTTTTCTAAACGAAGAACACCGGGGTGATCAAAGTTTGTCAGATAAATTTCCGCACGAGGAATATCTAACAACTGTTCAAGCATTCCTTCGATATTCTTTTTTTCCAGTGCTGAAAACAGAACATAAATAGAACGATTTTTAAATTCATTATTCATATTCTCAGCAAGTCGTTGCATCGCCTGCTCATTATGGGCCCCATCTAATATAATCAAAGGTTCTTGGCTAACGCACTCCATTCGAGCGGGCCAATTGGCTTTTAATAAACCATTTTTGACTGTTTTTTCATCAAAGGGAAGTTGCCGCAGTTGACAAACAAAATAAAATAGTTGAATAGCTACGGCAGCATTTTCCGTCTGATGCTTACCTAGTAAAGAGGACGTTAGTTTAGTCATCTTGCCCTGCTCATTATAAAAATCAAATTGCTCTCCCCAACTTGTACTAGGCCCTTTGTAAACAATTTGATAGTCCTTATCAAAATGAGAAACGTTGGCTTGTTGTTTTTGTGCCGTATCATCAATCACTTTAAGCGCATTTGCTGTCATTTTTCCCGTAACAACAGGCACACCTTTTTTAATAATCCCTGCTTTTTGTCCGGCAATTTCCTCGATTGTATTCCCTAATACTTCTGTATGATCCATCCCAATCGTGGTAATAGCTGTGAGTAGCGGGGAAACCACGTTAGTACTATCGTATAAACCGCCTAACCCGACTTCGGCGATCATTAGGTCAATCGCTTCTTCTTTAAAGTAAAGAAATGCAGCAGCAGTTAATAATTCAAATTCTGTAATCTCTGAAAGTTCACTATCTGGATCTGCTTCATCTACCAAGGGTTGAAGTTTTTGTACCACCTTCAGCAAATCATCATCAGAAATGGCTTTTCCGTTGATAGCGATTCGCTCATTAAGTTCTTCAATATAAGGTGAAGTAAAGGTTCCAATCGTCAATCCGGTTTCTTGCAGCATCGTTGATAAAAAGTTGACGGTAGAACCTTTCCCGTTCGTACCGGCAATATGAACAACGGAAAGTTCTTGTTCCGGATGATTAATTTCGTCTAATAACGCATTGATTCGTTGTAATCCGGGTTTTGACCCAAAGCTTTGTCGGCCTTCAATAAACTCGATTGCTTCTTGTGCTGTTTTTATCACGACATTTCACCTCAAGTTGTATTATAACAAATTCACCGGACTCATACTATAAAAAAAACAAGGATAATTGTTTACCCTTGTTTTTCTCCATTTCTTCATTAGCTGATTTCTTGTAATTGTTCAATACGGTCTTTAACCGTTCGTTGTTTTTCCAGATATTCCGCTTGTTTGTCTCGTTCTTTTTGTACCACTTCTGCTGGTGCATTAGCGACAAAACGTTCGTTTGCTAATTTATTCTCTACACGTTCTACTTCTTGATTCCACTTTTCCAATTCTTTTGCTAAACGGTCCAATTCTTCTTGGATATCAATCAATCCAGCAAGTGGCAGATAAACATTAGCTCCTGTTAAAACCGCAGACATTGCTAGTTCCGGCGCTTCCAACTGGCTATCGATGACTAATTTTTCTGGATTACAGAAACGTTCTATATAGTTTTTATTGGTTTTTAAGAAGGTTTCAACCGAGGGGTCACTCGTTTGAATAAGTAAAGTGATTGGTTTTGACAGCGGTGTATCAACTTCTGCCCGAATATTACGAACCGCACGAATTAATTCCATTAACACATTCATGCCTTGCGCCGCTTGTTTATCATTAAATTCGGGATGAACAACCGGATAAGACGCAGTCACTAGCGAATCACCAACATGAGGGAGTTGTGTCCAAATTTCTTCTGTCACAAAAGGCATAATTGGATGTAATAAACGCAGAATTTGGTCTAATACATAGACAAGGACACTCTTATTCGTTTCTCGTGCCTTTTCATCTGTTCCATAAAGCGTTTCTTTGCTCATTTCAATATACCAATCACAAAAATCATCCCAGATAAAGTTATATAATTGTCGTCCCGCTTCACCAAATTCAAAGCGGTCAAATAATTCTGTTACCCTTTCGACTGTTTCATTCAAATGAGTTAAAATCCAACGGTCAGCAACGGATTGTTCGCCACTAAGATCGATATCTTGTGCACTCATTTCTTCCACATTCATTAAAACAAAGCGTGCTGCGTTCCAGATTTTATTAATAAAATTCCAAGCAGCATCCATTTTTTCATAACTAAAACGAACGTCTTGTCCTGGAGTTGAACCATTTGATAAGAACCAACGTAAGGCATCAGCGCCATATTGGTCAATAACTTCCATGGGGTCAATTCCATTACCAAGTGATTTACTCATTTTACGACCCTCTGCATCCCGAATTAAGCCGTGAATCAAAACATTTTCAAAAGGACGCTCATTCGTAAATTCCAAACTTTGGAAAATCATACGACTTACCCAAAAGAAAATAATATCATAACCCGTAACTAAAGTATTGGTTGGGAAATACCGTTGATAGGTTTCATTTGTTGTATCAGGCCACCCCATGGTAGAAAACGGCCATAAAGCAGAACTAAACCAAGTGTCTAAGACATCTTCATCTTGTTGCCAATTTTGACTATCTTGTGGTGCTTGTACACCTACATACATTTCTCCGGTTTCTTTATGATACCAAGCCGGAATTTGGTGCCCCCACCATAGTTGACGAGAAATCACCCAATCATGGACATTTTCCATCCATTGTAAAAAGGTTTGATTAAAACGTGGGGGGTAAAATTGAACGGCATCATCTGTCGCTTGGTTATCAATTGCTTGTTGAGCTAAAGGCCCCATCTTGACAAACCATTGTTTAGACAAACGAGGCTCAACGACCGCATCGCTTCTTTCTGAATGACCTACATTATGCACCATATTTTCGACTTTCACTAAACGTCCTAATTTGTCTAAGTCTTCTACAATTGCTTTTCTAGCTTCGAATCGATCCATGCCAGCATATTTACCAGCTTGCTCATTCATTGTGCCATCTTCATTCAACACGTTTACCCGTGGCAAATCATGACGGTTGCCTACTTCAAAGTCATTAGGATCATGAGCAGGGGTAATTTTTACTACACCCGTCCCAAACTCACGATCAACATATTCATCAGCTACAATGGGGATTTCTTTATCCATTAATGGCAAAATTGCTTTTTTTCCAATCAAATGTTGGTAACGCTCATCTTCTGGATGAACAGCTACCCCTGTATCTCCTAGCATCGTTTCTGGACGAGTAGTAGCAATTTCTACTGCACCCGAACCATCCGCCAGAGGATAAGTCATATGGTAGAAAGCACCTTCCACCTCTTTATGGATAACTTCAATATCAGATAAAGCGGTACGCGCTTTAGGGTCCCAATTAATGATATATTCCCCACGATAGATAAGCCCTTTTTCGTATAGCTTAACAAATACCGTACGCACAGCTTCTGATAGGCCATCATCTAAAGTGAAACGTTCATGACCATAATCAAGGGATAAGCCTAATTTAGCCCACTGCTCTCTAATATGCTGTGCATATTCTTCTTTCCAGTCCCAAGCTTGTTCCATAAATTTTTCACGACCTAAATCGTAGCGAGAAATCCCTTGTTCATTTAGTTTTGCTTCAACTTTTGCTTGTGTAGCAATTCCTGCATGATCCATTCCTGGTAACCACAAAGTATCAAAACCTTGCATACGTTTTTGTCGAATAATTATATCCTGTAAGGTCGTATCCCAAGCATGACCTAAGTGTAATTTACCAGTCACATTGGGTGGCGGAATAACCACCGAATAAGGAGCAGCTTTTTTATCACCGCTGGGTTTAAATAAGTCTTGCTTTAACCATTCTTGATAACGTCCACTTTCAACTTCTTGTGGATTATATTTTTTAGACAGCTGATTTTCTGACATTTTGTTTCCTCCTCATAAAATAAAACACCTAGGTTTTGTCCCAAAGAAAAAAGCCCTAAGATGAATATTCACATCTTAGGGCGCTATTTACGCGGTACCACCTAAATTGCAGTAGATAACTACTGCCACTTTCAAGTGAACTAACGATCACCACTCGTTTGATTCTACTCTTTTCAAACCAAAGACACTCAAGCTACCTTCACTGGCTACTGATGAAAATTTTACAGCCTTGAATTTTCTCTCTAAAAATCAGTAAAACCAATTACTCCTCTTAAGCCTTGTCCGCTTTATTTTACAATGACCTTTTTTTAAAGTCAACTTATGCTAGCGCTTTTGCTGCATCTAGCGCTTTTTGATAGTTAGGCTCATCTGACATTTCAGGAACGATTTCCTCATAAGTAATGGTTCCATCTTGATCAAGAACAAAAATACTCCGAGCAAAATGATCGGCTTCTGGCATGTACAAGTTATAATCCTTGCCAAAAGTATTTTCTGGGTCATGCAACAAAATCATATCGACGCCTTCTTGACCACACCAATTGGCTTGATCTTCTTTTGTATTATTGGAAATGGTGACAAAATTAATGTCATCAAGTTGACTTGCTTCTTGGTTAAAACGTTTAGCTTGTAAAGCACAAACACGTGTGTTGATATCTGGTATAACACTTAAAATTGTTGGCTTTCCATTATTAAAATCGACCAAAGTATAGGTTTCATCTTCTAAATCTTTTAAAGAAAAAGAGGCTGCTTTATCGCCAACTTTTGGTTGTTGACCAGGTACTTCTAGTGGTTCTCCCTTGCGTGTAATAAACATAATTTTCTCTCCCTACTGTTTTGTTGACCAGAGCAATGGCCAAACTCTCTTCTATTTTAGACAAAACATTCGTCTTCAATATATTCACAGTATAAAGCAGCCGAAAAAATTTATAAAAAAATATGCTTATGAAGACACAGCTAGCGCAGAATTTTTGTAATTACGATCAAAAAAGAGCAAGGTTAATAACTCAGTCGTCAAATCAATATAACGAATGCTGATATTGGTGGGTACTTCCACACGATCAGGAGCAAAACTTAATATCGCGGTAATTCCGCTATTGACCACAACATCAATTGCTTCTTGCGCGTGCTCACTGGGCACCGTAGAAATAGCCATTTTTATCTTTTTTTCTTGGACTACTCGCTCAAACTCCTCCATACTATAAACATAAAAACCAGCAATTGTCTCGCCGATAATCGCCGGATCCGTATCAAATACACAAGAGATCTTAAGATTTTGATTACGACGAAAATTATTATTTGCTAGAGCTTTACCTAAATTACCGAAACCCACAATCGCAATACGACTTTCCTCGTTACTATCTAAAATACGGCTGAAAACTTTAATCAAAAAAGTCACTTCATAGCCATACCCACTACGACCTAGTCCTCCTAAATAGGAAAAATCACGACGTATTGTCGCTGGAGGAATTTGAGTAATATCGGAAAGTTCTTTTGACTTAATTCGTCCAATCCCTTTCGTATTCAAAATAGTGAGGTTTCTTAAGTACAAAGGTAATCTTTTAGCTGTAGCACGCGGTATTTTTGTCTTACTGTAATCTTTCACTTCGCCATCCCCTTTGTTAATACATTCACATAAAAGTATATCACTCTTTTTTTGGTTTAACAACAATAGGCTGGGTATTATATAAAAACAAAAGGACATAATACAGGAGTCTATTCAAAACTAAACAATTTTATCAGCAAAAAGAAAGGAAGTCGTTTATACTTTCATTGATTTCAAAAAAAGAAGGGAAGTCATACTTTCCTTCTTTCTTTTAATCAAAATATCTTTTTTACAATAACTCGGCAAATTCATCTTCTTGGGACTGCGCGCTTTCTGGTACGATTTGTTCTACTTTGATACCAGCCAAAGCTCGCTCAACTAATCCAGTAACATCGAGTCTTTCCTCGTATTGCTGAACTTTGTCCAAATGGGGTTTGGTTTTTGGTTGAGGTGGCGCAAAAATGGTACAACAGTCTTCAAATGGTTGAATGGATAAATCAAAGGTATCAATTTTTTGAGCCATATCAATGATTTCTAATTTATCCATAGCAGCAACCGGCCGGACAATCGGTGTATTCGTTACTTCATTAATGGCAACCATACTTTGTAAGGTTTGTGAAGCCACTTGGCCTAAAGATTCCCCATTTAAAATAACTAACCCTCGGCGTAATTGACGGATACTATCGGTCAAACGCAACATCATCCGTCGTGTGATGGTCATCCAATAACCTTGAGGCACCTGTTTTTTAATTTCTTCTTGCACTTCAGTAAAAGGGACCTCAATAAATTGGATCTGACCTACATAAGGCGCCAGTTTTGCTGTAAGATCTTTTGCTTTTTGTAAAGCTTGTTCACTAGTATAAGGCGGACTAGCAAAATGGACGGCTTCAATTTCTACGCCCCGTTTCATCGCCATGTAACCTGCTACAGGCGAATCAATACCACCAGAAAGCATCAACATCCCCTTGCCACTAGTACCCACGGGCAAGCCTGCCGCTCCTGGAATTGTTTCATAAGATAGAAAAGCCCCGTTACTACGAATTTCTACTCGTAAATTAATGTCAGGTTTTTTCATTTGAACTTTAATATTAGGGAAGCAATCAATGACAGCATCTCCTACGGTTACGTTGAGTTCATCACTCGTTTGTTCAAAAGTATGATCACTACGCTTAGCAGTCACTTTAAAAGTTTCTTGACCCGTATAGATTTCTTTGGTCATATCTTGAGCACAGGCCTTAATTTCTTCAATGTCTTTTGCTACGCGTATACTAGGAGAAAAATTTTGAATGCCAAATACCATTTGTAATTTTGGGATAATTAAATCACTATCTTCCCCATTCAAAACTAAATGCATCCGATCGCGATCAGCATGGATTTTTAACTTGGGAAAATCAACAAGCGCTTGACGCACATTGGCTGCCAACCGCATAATAAACGAACGGCGATTCTTTCCTTTTGTCGATAGTTCGCCATAGCGAACCATAATTTCAGAATATTTCACAAAAACACCTCCTTAATTAATTTTTGCAAATTGTTGATACAATTGGTTAAATACAATCATAAATTGTTCAATTTCTGCTATCGTGTTACTTTCATCTAAACTAATCCGTATGGCACAAGTAGCCAAGGCACTATCTACATTCATAGCTGCCAGGGTGCTTGATGCTGTATTTTTTTTGCTTGAACAAGCGCTAGTCGTAGAGACAATAATTTCTTTTTCTTCTAGGGCATGGACCAATACTTCTCCACGAATCCCTTTTAGCGCCATACACAGAATATGCGGAGCACAATTTTCCTTGGGAGAAAAAATGGTAACTTTATCATAAGTGCTCAGTTCATTTATAAGCGCCTTTTTTAAATCAGCTAAGTGTTCAGGTCGCTGTGTCACTTTCTCAAAAGAAATCCGTAAAGACTTCGCCATTGCCACAATTGCAGGAACATTTTCCGTGCCGCTACGTTGCTCTCTTTCTTGACCTCCGCCTGCCATTAACGGCTGCAAACGGCGCCCACTTTTCCAATAAATAAAACCAACGCCTCGTGGCCCATGAAATTTATGAGCAGAAAAAGTAGCAAAATCCACACGGTCCGTTAGCCAGTTTTGATTGGCTATTTTAGTAATTGCTTGGACAGCATCTACATGAAAATGAATTTTAGGATATTTTTCTAACAACGAACTAATTTTTTGAATGGGTTGTACCGTGCCTACTTCATTATTAACTGCCATAACTGAAACCAAAATGGTATCTTCTCGAATCAAGCCAGCAAGTTGTTCTACATCCACTATTCCGTCTTTATCTACTGGGGCCTCATCTACATCAAAACCCAAGTGGGCTAATTGTTCAGCCGTCTTTTTCACAGCCGGGTGTTCAACACTAGAAATAATCAAATGTTTGCCATAAGCTTGTTTTTCAAAAGCCGTGCCTTTTAAAACCCAATTATCCCCTTCAGTTCCTCCGCTAGTAAAAGCAACCTCTTCAGTTGTTACTTGCAAAGTATCTGCAATTTGCTTTCTTGCTTGTTCCAACAATCGAGTGGCTTGAACACCCAAAAAATGTAAACTCGAAGGATTACCAGTTACTCGTTGGCTTGTTTTTACATATGTATCTAAACTTTCAGGAAAAATGGCTGTGGTTGCACTATTATCAAAATAGATCATTTATCTACGATCCTCTCTTTAGAAATACTGTTTCATTATATCCGCAACTGTAGTTGGTTTCAAGTTGCAGGGCTGAACGACAAAAAAAGCAGGTATGAACATTTAAAGTTCATACCTAGCTTTTTAAACGAATGTTTGACGGTTTTCATAATAAAAATCTTCAATTTGCTTAAAAGCACCTGGTTCTACCCGTTCTAAAGCTGTGCCGATCTCATCCAGTGCATCTTTATAACGATATTCATAGTTAAACAAATCAAGTGTCCGTTCAATCGAAGCTCTCACTTCTGTATGTGAGTGACGGTAACGGTTGGCATGTTGCATCATCTGCTCAGTCAAAGCCGCTTCATCAACCATATCGTGCGTTTTCTCCGTTAAGATATTTAAATCTTCTTCACAGACAGCAACCATCTCATTAACTTCTTCCATATCTACCCGAGTCCGGTTCAAGCTGTCATTTAATTCTTCTAAACGATCTGTAACATCATAGAAAGAATCTAAATAATCACTTGGCAACCCAGGCAAACGTTGTTTTTCTACAAAACGTTTCAAATTACGTAATTTGAATTCGAGATCTTCTGCTTTATCTTGTGCAGCTTTTTCGTCTTTACGCAAATCACGCATGGCTTGATCAATTTCGACTTGTTCACTTTCCACGTCATCCAAAATTTTGAAAGCTTCTAAGTAAAAACTTTGCGCTTGCGAATAAGGGATTTCGTAGGCCTCTAATTGAGGATCAACAGAATCATTGCGTCGAGAAATTTCTTCAATTTGAGATTGAAAGCCTCGCGCTCGGGCTAATTCATTATGATTCAATGCATATGTTTGTGAAGTATGGTCAAGCTCGATGAGTAATTGGCGATTGTTGTTTGTCGCATGATCAATAGAATCGGCTAATGCTTTACGATTTTTCACTACATACTGTTTCGCTGCAATTTCTTTTTCCATAATGTCATATAACTGATCGATTTCTTGCGCTGTTTCAACGTTGGCAGCTTCCACATCTGAGATTTCAACTTTTTCTAAATCTTCTAAAGTACTTTCCACGCGATGATGTACATGACGGATATCTTCCGCAAAATTTGGTTCAGGAAGTACATAGCCTTGATCCATTAAAGTTTGATAACCCTCTGTAATTTCTTCTAACTGCTCAGGGAAAGTCTTATGCAGCTTCTCGTATTCATCAGGAATCTTTCGCATCAGCGTTTCTAGCTCAAAGGTATCTTTTTCAGCTGTTTCTAATACATTATGAGCTTCCATCGGATCACCAGAAGTATTTAAGGTAATAAACTGTGTAAATTCACCTTCCACATTTTTTACCTGTTTTTGTACTTCAGCTAAAGCTGGACCAAACTGGTCGCCATTTTCTCTTAGCGCTTTTTTCATTTCTTCATAAACGTCCAATGCTTGTTGGATCTTCGTAGAATTACGTTCTTCGCTTTCACGCAATTCTTTAAACCCTTGGCGCACCTTATCGATTTCTTTTTCCATATCATCCATCGTAGCTTGCGCTTTAGCAATTGCCTCTTTGGCTTTGACAAAACGAAAAGCTTCGTTTAAATTTTCTACTTCAAAAATTTGGCTTTCTAGTTCAGGAAACTTATCAGTAGAAAGCTTCTCCCATTTTTGCTGCCATTTATTAAAGGAGTCTTGACTTTGTCCGACTAGATGCATCTTTTTAATTTCATCTATTTCGTCATTTATTGGTAAGTCAAATAGCGCTTTTTTGCGATCCTCCAAGGCTTTTAGTTTTTCCTGATTTTTATTACGTATAAAAAAGCCTACGCCATAAACGATTGCCGCAATCACTACAATCGCTATAACAATTCCCAAGATTAGATTACTTCCCATTTAACTGCCTCCATTTTTGACCCTTTTCATCAACCTGTAATAAAAGACAGATGAATTTATTTACCTGATCATTAAATCCCATAGAGATATGATCCTTTCTAAAGAAAAGACATCTAGGTTTGATTATAGCATAAAGAGGCCCAGCAATCACTATGAATTCTTAAAAAAATGTTACTTCAACGCTCCTACTTTTGCAATTATTTACGCTATTTTTTCATATCCCTGCGCTACAACCCTTGATTTATAATTCATTTAAAGGTACGCTATTAAAAAAGTTTTTGAATTAGACAGGCGGAGATAACTTATGAAAGCAGCAAAATTTGGTGGTAGTTCACTGGCAAATGCCACTCAGTTAAAAAAAGTCGCAGAAATTATTAAAACAGATCCTACACGTCGTTTTATCGTGGTATCTGCTCCAGGAAAAAGATTTGCCACAGATAAAAAAGTAACCGATCTGCTAGTTGAACTCTATCAAAAACGGATCAAAAATGAAGCGATTGATGAACTTATTGAAGATATTTTTGCTCACTATAAAGAAATCGGTAAGGATTTTCAAATGGATGCAAGTGTCTTAAAGCAGATATATCAATCACTCGTCGATTTAAAAGAATTAACAATGGAAAAGAATCCGCATTTTTTTGATGAAGTTTTATCAAAAGGAGAAAATAACAACGCAAAGCTTGTCGCCGGCGTTTTACAATCAGAAGATGTTAATGCTCGTTATATTGACCCGCAAGAATTAGGCGTCATGGTAACAAATGAGCCTTTAAATGCACGTATTTTGATGATGTCTTATAAGCTCATCCATCGTTGGCGTGATAGCACAGAAGTTTTAGTCATTCCAGGCTTTTTTGGCTATACTGAAAAAGGCGAGATTTGTACTTTTTCGCGAGGCGGGTCAGATATTACAGGTGCTATCATCGCTGCCGCAATGAATGTGGATCTGTATGAAAACTTTACTGATGTCGACGGTATTTCCGCGGCTCATCCAGGCTATATTCATCATCCTGAACCTATTCGAGAAATCACCTACCGTGAAATGCGTGAGCTGTCTTATGGCGGTTTTTCAGTTTTCCATGATGAAGCACTAATGCCTTCTTATCGTGCTAAGATTCCGGTTGTGATTAAAAACACCAATAACCCCGAGCATCCTGGCACTTTAATTACCAACGAACGGGAAAACAAAGAACAACCTGTCGTGGGAATTGCAAGCGATGACGGTTTTAGTATGATTTACCTCAATAAATACTTGATGAACCGAGAAGTCGGATTTACCTTAAGAGTCCTAGAGATTTTTAAAGATTTTGGTCTAAATTATGAACATATGCCTTCAGGAATCGATGATATTTCCATTATCTTACGAGCCAACCAGTTAAACCCGCAATTAGAAGAAGATTTACTACAAAAAATTGCGTATGTCATCGATCCCGATGAGCTTCACATCATTCACAACCTTTCCATGGTTATGGTTGTCGGTGAAGGGATGAAGCAAAGAGTCGGTAGTATGGCTGAAAGTACAGCAGCTCTAGCTAGAAAAAAAATCAATATTGAAATGATCAGCCAAGGAGCTTCTGAGGTCAGCATTACATTTGGTATCCATCAAGAGCGCGAACAAGACGCCATCCGAACTTTATATTATACTTTTTTTGAATAGGATTGTAGTTTATACTCGCAATAACGTAAAAGAACTCTTGCTAAATTGAATTAGTAAGAGTTCTTTTTACGTTCACGTGATTATACCGAATGAACTTACTGTTTAGAACATAAGTCCGCATAAACTTTACCTTAAAGTCATTTTTAGCACATAACTTTTGCCTACTTTTGTCCTATTTGATATTTCAGGACAATTGTTCTCACAACTTATGTCCTGTAGTCTAGTTCAGGACATAAGATTACGAAAGTTCTGTCCTGTTTCTGCTAAAAAAGTTGTTTTTGCTGACTTTTTTGCAATTACAGGACATAAATCTTGCTGATTTTTGTCCTATTCAATATTTCAGGACAATTGTTTCCATAATTTATGTCCTATAATTCATTTCAGAACATAGGTTTATCTGATCTATGTTCTTAAGTTGATTTCTAAATAAATAAAATTACTAAAGGGAGAAAATAAGATGGGATGAATTATGCGCAGAAAACTTTAATCGCTAATTTAAAAAAAGACAGTCCATCGCTACCTTTCAAAAACTGACTGGAACACCGGCCGGTTTTTACCTATTCTTCTACTGAAGCCCATTTATAATCATACTTGGCGCCTGCACTATGAGAAACGATCCCTTGAACATTATCAGAAACCATATGTCCTTCTGCTTTTTGATAAATAGGGATCACACCCATCTCTTCATTAATAACTCCTTCCGCCTCAATTAAATCTTGGAAACGTTCTTCTGGTTCATTAGCATGTGTTGTTGCTTCTTCGATTAATTCATCATATTCCTCATTACTCCATTTACCAAAGTTATATGAATTTCCTGTTTGGAATAAATCAGTAAAACTGCTAGGATCGGCGTAATCCGCTCCCCATCCACCAACAACCGCTTCAAAATCACCTTCAGTAGAACGATCAATTCGAACACTGAACGGGACAATTGTTGTATTAACAGCCAAACCGTCCAACTCTTCCCAAGCACCTTGAACATATTCGGCTACTTGTTTTGTAGCATCGGTATCTTCTGACAATAAATCAAATTCCAATGAATCAATACCTAATTCATCTTTGGCTTTTTCCCAATGCTCTTGCGCTTTATCTGGGTCATATTCAAGAGTAGAATCGGAAATCTCGGTAAAATCCTCCCCACTATCTGGGTCCTTCCCGGTTTCTTCTGGTAATAAATTGGTAGAAGATATTGAGCCATCTCCTAATACTCGTTCTACTAAAGATTCGCGATCGATCGCATAAGAGAGAGCCAAACGAAGGTCTTTATTATTAAACGGTGAGTCTTCTTCCTCTTGGTTCAACTCAATGTAAGCTGTACGCGCTTCTTTAATTGATTGATATTCTGAATCGTTAGCGTTTTGTTGAGCTAATTCTCCTGTAAGAACGACATCATCCGTTTGGTCATCATTGAATAAATTCAGGCCCGTGGAGGATTCTTTTACCACCGAAACGTTAATTTGATCTAAGCTGACGTTATCTTGATCCCAATATTCATCATTTGCTTTGTAACTCCATTCCGTATCGGAACCAGCACCTTCAAATTCGGCTAATACAAAAGGACCATTGTAAACCGAATCTTCGTCAGTATTAGCATAGTTCTCGCCTTTTTCTTCAACTACCTCTTGTGGTTGCGGGAAAAAAGAGGGAAAAGCTAATAGATTATCAAAGAATGGTGTCGGCTCATCTAACTTAATTTCTAATTCATAATCATTTACCGCTTCAATTCCTAATTCAGATGGCTCTTTATCACCTTCAATAATATCATCCCCATTTTCAACATAACCATAGAGATAAGCATATTCGGCCGCGGTTTCTGGATCTACTGTTCGTTGCCAGCCGTAAACATAATCGTCTGCAGTCACTGGATCACCATTGGACCATTTCGCGTCTTCTCTAAGTTTGATATTATAAGTCAATCCATCCTCTGATACATCAGCCATTTCAGCAGCTCCAGCTGGTTGTGGTTCGCTATCTTCATCTAAACGATAAGCCCCTTCATAGACATTATTCAGTGCGGTAAAACTAATCGTATCTGTCGCCAGTGATAAATCAGCAGAAGGCATTTCTTGCACCACAGACAAGTTAAACACCTGGTCTCCATTGCTGCTTTCATTACCCTCTGCCGTACCACCCGTCGTACAAGCAGTTAATAATATAGTACTTACAGACATAACCCCTAACAAACACCTTTTTTTCATTCCATCATCCCTTTTTACACAAGTTTCCTTGCTTGATATGAGTAACATTGTACAAAAGTCTTCCACACTTTGCAATCTATTTTTCAGAAAATATTTTATTTTCTGATTTATCTAAAAACTAAGCTTTCAATAGTTCTTTCCGTTATTTAAGAAAGCGGATTTTTTTACAAATTGCAGAAAAAAGTTATACTTGAGTTAAAGAAAGGGAGGATGAGAAATGGTTTGGAATATGAATGATTACCCGACATCGATGAAAAATTTAGATGAATTAGTTCGTAAAAAAGCCATCGATATGGGCAACGCTTTACTACAAGACGGTTATCCAGAAGATCGTGCCATCCCAATTGCTACGGAACAAGCGCAAAAATGGTATGATGAAGCAAGTCCAGAAGAAAAAGAGTCCTTTCGTAACGAAAAGCCACCGCAAAAAAGTGACCAACATGGCGAGTCAAAACGAGGCGGAAAATTATTAGACGCAGATGTTAAGGTCAATTATCAAGATAAACAATGGCAGGTTATTTCAAAAGGTGCTAAAAAACCGAGTGAAACTTATGATAATAAAAATGAAGCTGTTGACCGCGCAAAATATGTTGCAAAAAATAAAGAAACTAAATTAGAAATTTACAAACAAGATGGTCAATTGCAAGAAACCTATGATTACTCTGATAATTAAACGTCGTATTCCCGTTTAATAGTAAAAGCTTCTCCTGGTATTAAAATCAGGAGAAGCTTTTTAATTTGCTAGACAGGGTTCGTATTGTATTGATTCTTACGTGCTAATCCCTCTTTTTTTCCTCACTGGCTTTCATCTGGCGCAGTAGTTCTTCTTTTATTTTTGCCTCTGGTGCAAAATCTCTCTCCCAATTGTCCGGTTTCAACACTTTATTCGTTTTTGCATCATAATGTGGCTTGCCATCTGGAAATAATTTTCCCATATTGGCTTGATGAACAATATCCATTATAGGTTTTGGATCAACGCCTAATAACACAAAAGAGCCGTAGGTGAAATACAAGATATCTGCTAAAGCATCTGCTTGGGCTACTAGTGGGTCAATTTCTGCGGATTGTTTGTTTAAAACTTTTTGCTTGGCTTGTTCGATGGCATCATGTAACCCATTCACTAGCTCAGAAAATTCTTCTGGATCGCCTGTACTTGCTGCATATAACAGTTCAACAAGTTCTTCTGCTTTAAAGTCTGCTCGATGAAATGCTTTTGTTTTGGTAAAGGCGGTTGGTTTATCAGGTTTTTGTGGGTTAAACGTGTCATGAAATTCTTCCGCCATTTTAAATGGGTCCAAAAATACCTTCCTCCTTTTAACGAATTAATCGAAAATGTTGTAAAGCTGCCACTATGCCATCTCGATCGTTACTTTGAGTTACATAATCCGCAACCTGCTGAGTTTTTGCTGACGCATTGCCCATAGCAACGCCTAACCCTGCTCCTTGAATAATCTCAATATCGTTTAAATGGTCGCCAAAAACCATGATCTCTTTTAACTTAATTTCCAAATGGTCACTTAAAAACTCAAGGCCGACTAACTTCGAGCTCCCCTTAGGTACCAAGTCTACAGAGTAAGGATTAGAACGTTTAAGATCACAATGGGGTAAACTCGCTTGCAGTGTTTCTGTTTCATATTCAGCACTAAGCATTACACATTGATAAATCGGTTCTTGCAAAATGGCAAGGTTGGCATAACGCTGTTTGCGACGATTAGGGCTATATTTTTGTAAAATACGTTTCATTTTACGAATAGGAAACCAAGTAGGAATAAAACGTGCTAAACGCAACAAAACACCCGATTGGCTAAAGCGCATCGTCCAACTACCAGCAGTATGCTCTTTGCCACATAAGATCATTTGACGATCATGACGGTCTGCATAAGAAACGATTTCAGCTAAAGCTTTTTGCTCAAAAGGTTTAGCATAAACCATTTGCTCCTTGGTATAAACTAACTGTCCGTTACACGCAATAAATAAATCAAAGGGTAAATCTTTCAAAATACGGGCTAAGCTGGTCGGCGTACGAGCGGTTGAAACGCCCAATAGAATTCCTTTTTTATGAGCCGCTGCAATAGCTTTTCTAGTATTCTTAGCGATTTTTCCTTTACTGGTCAAAAGCGTACCATCAAGATCAAAAAACACGGCTTTTATCATTTTACTCACCAACTTCTTAAAATAACCCTAATTGATTTGGATTTAAATTTTCAAAATCAAGTTGTAATAGTTCTTTAAATTGCAAAGCATTTTCCGCGGCATCGCCACCTGCGTTATTATTAAAAATAATCGCTACTTCTTTACTTTCTTTTTCCGCCTTAACCACGGCCTCTTTAAGCATATCCAGTTCCTCTTTATGATAACGATAGTTGGTACGTAGCCGTTTAGCATCTGGTCCGGTAGCGTTCCAACCAGTATCATTGCGCCCATGGAAACGGAAAAAGACAAAATCTGGATGAGTCACACAGTCATCAAGAGGAATGGTAGTGGATAACTTTTTAGGTTCATCAACAATCACTAATGAAAATTTTTGCTCCTTCATAAACGCCCTTGTTTGTTCAATTAAAGAAGGATCATACCAACTATTATTACGTAACTCAATGGCAATCGGTGTCTCCGGAAATAACTGACGCAGTTTCCTTAAATAATCCACATTTTCCCGTGTGCAATCAAAAAAAGGGGGAAATTGTGCTAATAAACAAAATAATTGTCCTTGTTTACTCATAGGACGTAAGCTTTCTAATAATTCTGTGGCGAGTTCAGTCAAAGTAGTACTTGCGGTAAGTTCTTCATGTTTGGTAAATACTTTCGGTAATTTCATAATAAACTGAAAAGCCTCGGGAACTTGTTTTAGCCATTCTTCCACATAAGCTTGTTTAGGAATTGCGTAAAAACTAGTGTCCATTTCCACTAACGGAAAATGTGCAGCATACTCAAACAGACTCGTTTCTTTTTTGCCAGTCAAATAAGTATGTTCTTTAAAACTTGTGCAACCAATTCGAATCATTTGATATCCTTCTTTATGTTAAAGTTGTATCTATTATAAAGACAAAAAATCACTAACGCAACAAAATAGGAGTTGCTCTATTTCCTTTGCTTCTCTTTTACGATAAAATTACTGCATCAACTCAAAAAAGAAAGAGGCATAAGTCAATGAAGCAAATTCTTGTTTTACATACAGGCGGCACGATCGCTATGAAAGAAAATCAACTGACAGGAAGCGTTAGCCCTGAAGGGGAAAATCCGTTATTAAACGCACCTATTGCCTTGCCAGAGGATGTCCATTTAGTTGTAGAAGACATTTTTAACTTACCCAGTCCTCATATAACGCCTGGACATATGTTAAAAATAAAAGAACGTATACAAAAGGCCTATGCAGAGGGCGTCGATAGCGTAGTCATTACTCATGGTACCGACACGCTAGAAGAAACGGCTTATTTTTTAGATGTAACAATTGGAGACTGGCTCCCCATTGTCATCACAGGAGCCATGCGTTCAAGTAATGAATTAGGTAGTGACGGCTTATATAATTTTTCCAGTGCCATTCGTGTAGCTGCTTCACCGGGCGCCAAAGATCAAGGCGTACTGGTTGTCATGAATGATGAAATTCACGCCGCACGCTATGTGACCAAAACCCATACTACGAATGTCGCCACTTTTCGTACACCATCCATGGGACCTATCGGCATGGTAGCTAAAAATGATATTTTATTTTTACAAAAAAATGTAAAAAATCAGCATGCAGACATCCATTCGGTAAATGGCTTAATTCCAATTTTAAAAGCTTATGCTGGCATGAATGGCGAATTATTAGAAGGTTTAACGCATACGCAGCTAGATGGCTTAGTCATTGAAGCTTTAGGCGCAGGAAACTTACCCCCTGAAAATATAGCGCCTTTACAAAAAATGTTAAACGCTCAAATTCCAGTGGTTTTGGTTTCTCGTTGTTTTAACGGCATTGCCGAACCGGTTTATGATTATACCGGCGGCGGGATTGAACTGCAGAAAATGGGCATAATTTTTTGCCCCAATATGAATAGCCAAAAAGCTCGCTTAAAATTACTCATTGCGAACAATCGACAGTTAACTAAAGACGAATTGGCCAATTTTATGCAACATTAAACAAAAAATAACCTTGTTAACGGGAAAATTTTTCGTTAACAAGGTTATTTTTTATCTTTCTTGCCATTCAATTTCTGCTTCACAGTAAGTTTTATCTGCAATTTTAATGGCGTGACGTGTCTTTTTACCTTCTTCTTGTTCCACAACTTCGTATAAGCTTTCCACTTGATTGCCGTATTCCACTTCTTTATCAAAGCGAATATTGATATATTGAGGTTCATAGGTGGTTAGAAAATCGTAGTCCAAAGCCTCAATTAACCAATTAAAATACACGGAATTATTGACATGATGGTTACTATCGATATCATAAAAACGCACGCGAAATGGCACACTCTTCGGATCAGTTAAAGCGCCAATTTTAGGTGGACGCTTAATCTTCGTGATTTTTTCACTTCCAAACGGTGCAATGATCTCATCTGTTACACTATTAATTTTGCGCGTTGTATAATTCATCAAAGAAAAGATCGATTCAATGTGTACCAGTTCTTCATCGGAATCCGTTGTTATCCAGAAATCCCGATAACAAAAATATTTATTGTATTGCTTGGCTTGTGTTGTCACCTGAACTTTTTCATTAACTTTAGGCAAACGCGTAATGAAGGTTTCATAATGTGTAATAATCCAAGTGACACCAAATTGTTGAGTAAAATCACTGCCTCTATTCAATACATCGCTTTGTTCTTCTGATACTTTTATCACAATTGCGATCATAGTAGAAAGCTTCATTGTGCCGTTTACATCACATTCGTAAGAAGTTACTTCATGTGGAATCGTATATTTTGCTCCCAAACTAAAAATCCCCTTTCCAAAGTAGCAAATATTCAATAGTACAAGTATAACAAAAATTTTTTAGTTCGTCTGGTTTTTTCCCCTTCATTTTTGCCGTAAAAAAAGAAGAGCGTTACTATTCACAGTCAAAAAATCGATAAGAAGAAAAAAGACGTTCTTGGTTGTC
>JAKDZT010000106.1 GCA_030462125.1 Tetragenococcus sp. | reverse complement strand
AGGGGTATGGTGTAATAAATACTTAAAAATAAGTATTTGAATAAAAGGAAATTTTCTTATTATAAAAACAAAATAAATTTAATTAACAAGGAAAAGGTGAAAGTAATGGAATATAAAACAGTAGGTAAAACCGGTATCAAGGTATCCAACTTATGTTTTGGTGCCATGTCTTTTGGTGGTGATGCTGATGAAGAGATGTCAGAGAAAATGTTTAATGAGTGCCTAGAAGCAGGTATAAACTTCTTTGACACAGCAGATATGTATGCCAATGGTCGTTCTGAAGAAATACTAGGAAAGTTAATGAAAGGAAAACGGGATGAATTAGTTATTACCAGCAAAATCTATTATCCTGCCTCTGAGACCCCAGATATTAACGGACAAGTGCTTTCTAGAAAACATATTAGGACAGGCGTTGAAAAAAGCTTGAGACGACTACAAACAGACTATATCGATTTTTATTTGATGCACTACTTTGATGAAAATACGGATTTAGAGCTGTTGCTGAAAACGCTAGATGACTTACAACGTGAGGGGAAGATCCTATATGCAGGAGTAAGTAATTGGGCTGCATGGAAAATAATGGACGGATTAGGAATATCTGAAAAAGAACTACTAAGCCGATTCGAAATCGTGGAGCCTCTTTATAATCTGGTAAAACGACAAGCAGAAGTTGAAATTCTTCCAATGGCGAAAAATAAGCAATTGGGCGTTATCCCATTTAGTCCACTGGGTGGCGGATTGTTAACTGGAAAATATCAAAAGAAGCAAAGCCAAGGGAGGTTAATTGAAAATAATATCAATAAAAAAAGATATGAGAACGATTTTGATACGGCAAATAAATTTGTGGCTTACGCTAATGAACATGATATAGATCCTGCTACATTGGCAGTAGCGTGGGTTGCAAGTCATCCAGCAGTTACAGCTCCTATTATTGGAGCGAGAAATGTAGAACAACTGAAATCTTCGCTTGCTGCAGCAGAATTTAAAATGACAGCTGACATGAGAAACGAGCTAGATGCACTTTCAGAAGCCCCCGTTCCGGCTAATGGAAAAACCGAAGAAAATGCCGGCGTGAAGTTTTCTACTTGGAATAAGTAGCCAATCTGTTTATAGTTGAAATAGAAGAATAAATTGGAAGGAGATGAGATGGAATGAAATTTGTAAATGCTACCCATAGAAATGAAAATGACAAACGAGTTTTTCTCAACGCTAGTAAAAATGTAGGCGGAAAGACTTCTCTAATGGCAAAAGACTTTTTCAGAAATTTAACTTACCAACAAGTAAATCTTGCTGACTATGATATTCCACAAGTCGGTAAGGGCACCGGAGAATATGATCAAGTTTGGAATCAAGTAAAAAATGCAGATGTCCTTTTGATTGGTACGCCTATTTATTGGTCAGATGTGTCCGGATATTTAAAAACGTTTATGGATCATTTGGATGTCAATGATGATTTAAAGGGCGCGGATTTATACGTGATTGCTCAAGGAATGGCTATTGATCAAAGCGAAGCAGTAAATACAATCTATGGAAGTTTAAGTCATTTTGCTTCACGTTTTGGTATTCACTTTATTGGCATAGCTTCTACTGAAAAGGAAGTTGCGCAATTGAATGAGAAGTTACAATGAACGGCGTTTGTTTATAGATATGAATAAGAAAGAAGGGGTAAGCATGAAAACATGGTTCATTACTGGATGTTCTTCAGGGATCGGTGAAGGGGTCGCAAAAGCAGTTCTAGCAAGCGGCGATCGAGCCATTGTAACAGCTAGAGATAGTAGCAAATTAGAAAGCTTTGTCAAGGAATACCCGCATACAGCTGTTGCACTATCTTTAGATTTGAACCAGCAGACGAGTATAATTCATGCGGTGGAAGAAGGAACGAAACTATTTGGTGGTATAGACGTTTTGGTTAACAACGCTGGATACAGTTATCGAGGAGCTGTTGAAGAGGCTGAAACTCAGGAAGTAGATAAGCTATTTCAAACCAACTTTTTTGGCCCCATCGAACTGATCAAACGAATATTGCCACAAATGCGCCGAAAACAAAGTGGAGCTATTATTAATCTTTCGTCAATTTCTGCTATCAAAGGAATTGTAGGCTCAGGATACTATGCGGCGGCTAAATCAGCCCTAGATAGCATCAGTGAAGTTTTAGCCATGGAAATAGAACCCCTTGGCATAAAAGTAATGACAGTCGAACCTGGAGCTATTCGGACCCGTTTCAACGATACCTCTTTAAAAGAAAGTGCTGTTTTTATTGATGACTATAAAGAAACAGCCGCTAAAAGTCGTAAAGAAAATCTGGTAAACCCCAATAATCAAATTGGAGACCCTAATAAAGTGGGACAAGTTATTGTTGATCTGATAGAAAAAACGGATTATCCAAGAAAAATATTATTAGGTAGTGATGCGGTTTCTTTTGCGTTAGAAACTTACCAGGAAAGATTGGAAGAAGTAAAGAAATGGAAAACAATTAGCTTACAAACAGATTATGAATAAAAAGGCTTTAAAAAACTTCATTATTATATTCTAACTTGTAAAGAGATAAAAAATTGTAAGGAGAGATTTAAGATGAAAAACGTATTAATTTTAGGTGCTAACGGACAAATTGCACGAATTGTAGAAAAACGGCTTATAGAAGAACAAACAGATACGCAGTTGACATTATATCTTCGGAATAGTCAACGCTTGAGCGACTTAGCGAGCGATCGTGTCAAAGTGATCGAAGGAGACGCTAATGACTTGGATAAATTAAAAGAGGCGATGCAAGGGCAAGATATTGTTTTTATGGGCTTTGTAGATCATGATAAAGAGAATATGCCTACGAAAAATGTGATCGAAGCGATGAACGATGCGGGTGTTAAAAGAATTCTTTCAAGTAATATTTTAGGCATTTATGATGAAGTCCCTGGTGAATTTGGCCGCTGGAATAAAGAAATGGTCTCTTCCGGTTTAGAAGCAGCCATTAAGGCAGACAAATTACTTGCAAACTCAGGTTTAGATTATACGACACTGCGCTTTCCGTGGTTAAATGATCGTGATGAAGTGAAATATGATATTACCCATAAAAACGAAGAATACAAAGGCGTTTCTGGCTCCCGCCAAAGTATGGCTGATGTAGTCGTTCGGATGATAAAAGATCCAGAGTTTGCAAATAATGACAGTATAGGAATTGCTGACGTTGATACACAAGGAGAAGATCGCCCTGTTTACTAATACCAGCTTACTATTTTTAATGGGGATTGTGTTTGAGTCGACTATAAGGTGTAAAGTTTAATCATATTAAACAAAAGGAGGAAATAACTATGGCAGAACAAAAAGTTGTCGTTATTACAGGAGCTTCTAGTGGCATTGGAGAAGCAACTGCGGTTTTATTAGCACAAAAAGGACATAAATTAGTCCTAGGAGCTCGCAGAGAAGAAAGGTTACAAGAAATCACAGATAAAATCAGTGCGAATGGCGGTCAAGCAACTTTTGCGGTAACAGATGTAACTAATCCAGATAGTGTGAATGCATTAGCTGAATTAGCTATAAAAGAATTCGGGCGAATAGATATTTGGATGAATAACGCTGGGTTAATGCCTCATTCTGAATTTATTAAAGGACGCGTGGATGATTGGAATCAAATGATTGATGTCAATTTACGAGGTGTCCTTTACGGAATTAACGCTGCATTGCCAACGATGCGCGAACAACAATCAGGCCATTTTATTAACATCGCTTCGGTAGCTGCACACGCGGTTCATTCTGGTGGCGGAGTTTATAGTGCTACCAAAGCCGGTGTATGGATGATTAGCGAAGCTTTGCGTCAAGAAGAAGCAGCAGCTGGCAGCAACGTTCGAGTCACAGTTTTATCACCAGGGGCCATTGCAACAGAGTTAGTGGATAATGTGACAGATAAAGAAACAAAAGAATCTTTGTCTCAATATTATGCTAAAGTTGCCTCAGCGCCAGAACGAGTGGCTCAAGCTATTGCTGATGCCATTGAATTACCAGAAGATACCGCAATTAATGAAATTGTGGTGCGACCAAGTAGTCAATCGTAAATTTAGGAGAAACATATTATCAATATAGTAGTTTTTCAAACCAATTATAGAATTTCTAGTAATACAAAAATTGACAACACTAATAAGGTAAATCAATGAAAAAATCCTCATTTTTGAGGATTTTTTCTTGCCCTTAAGTGAACTTCATAGTTTATGCTGAAGGTTAACATAAGGAGAGTATAAATAAATGAATATTGCTGCAGTTAGTAAAAAATTCGGAATTACATCAGACACTCTTCGTTACTATGAAAAAGTAGGGTTAATTCCTCCTGTTACCCGCGATAAAAATGGCTATCGTGCTTATTCAAAACAGGATTTGCGTTGGGTTTATTTTGCCAAAGTCATGAGAAACGCGGGTATTTCTGTAGAAGCATTAACCAAATATGTCGCCTTATTTCAACAAGGACGAGAAGAGACGCTAGAGAAAAGACGAGAAATTTTATTTGAACAACGTGCTATTCTCCAACAAAAGATTAGTGATTTGAATGAAACATTGGACTACCTAGACTATAAGATTAACGGAAATGGACAACATTTGGCTGAGTTTGAAAAGCTTCTAGATCCAGAAGAAACAGATGTTGATTAAATAAGCATTTGTATAATTATAAATAGTTATAAAAGGGCTATAAATTCATAATAAAATTTACAGCCCTTTTAAATTATCCAAAATTTTTAAGGTAAGCTAAATTTAAGGTAGTAAAAAAGAGGAGGAGCGGAGAATATGAAAAAAAGGACGAAGCTAGTTTTGGGTGGGGCGCTTCTTTTTGTGCTAATTGTGGGGGGCTTGCTTTATTGGGTATTTAGTTCTGGAGAACAAGCAAGTAATGAAACAGAGCAAACGGAAGATGTAAGCGATAGTGATTTATTAACTGTTGATAGTACCATCGATGAGGTTATTCATCATCCGGCATTTGGCGACTTTGGTGAGCAGCTGCTTCCGCGCCCAGATGATGACACTTCTTTAAATTTTAATCAAATCGACCAATTAATGCCTTATCATAATCATGTTTCACCAGAAGACTCCCTTGAATCTGTTAATCGTATGATTGAAGATGCTGAGGACGGACAAGATATTTTTTATCGTTTTTATTCTGAAGAAGAGATAGAAGCAGATCCTGATAAAGCAGAGACAGGTCTATTTTATTTTCGAGGGGAAGAAGGAGCACCTTATGCGGTGATTTCTCCTGGTGGAGGTTTTTCTTATGTAGGATCTTTGCATGAAGGATTCCCTTACGCTGAAGAAATTAGCGATCAAGGCCTCAATGCTTTTGTTATCAACTATCGAACAGGTAGTGAACAAGAAGCTACAGAAGACTTAGCACAAGCGATCTCTTTTATTCAGGAAAACAGGGATAATTTGGCAGTTTCTTCTGATAATTATTCACTTTGGGGAAGTTCTGCAGGAGCGCGAATGGCAGCCAATATTGGAACAGATGGCGTTTCTAATTATGGCGGAGAAAATATTGATAAACCAGCAACTGTGGTAACTGCTTATACAGGACATCAAAATTATTCAGAAGAGGATGTACCCACTTTTGCTGTCGTTAGTAGAGATGATCCCATTGCCAGTTCAGAAGTGATGGAAGAGCGGATTGAGAATTTACAAGAAAATGATATTCCTGCTGATATTTTAGTATATGATTCGGTGGGGCATGGATTTGGATTGGGAAGTGGAACTGAAGCAGAGGGATGGTTGGACGAAGCGATTTCTTTCTGGGAAGAACAAATGGATGAATAAATTTTAGTTGCTTTTTCTGAGTAAGTAATTAAAAGTTCTTGAGTAAGGAAAATAGATTTCGTTCCTCGTTCTTGAATTATTGAGGAACGAATTGCTGTTTCTTTACTCGTAATTTAGTTATTAAGGAATGAATGAACGTTTTCTTACTCAATTTGGGCTAGTTTTCTTTTACTTTTATTATATCTGAACAATTTTTCTTGTTCTTGAGTAAGGAAAATAGATTTCGTTCCTCGTTCTTGATTTATTGAGGAATGAATTGCCGTTTCTTTACTCATAATTTAACTATTGAGGAG
>JAKDZT010000105.1 GCA_030462125.1 Tetragenococcus sp. | reverse complement strand
AACAAAAATATAAGGGTCGTTGACCAATAAATAATGGCTAGAGAATGTTCCGGTTGCCAACGGATTTTATAATTTTTCAAGTTGTTCTCCTTTCATCTATCATTTACGAATTTCATATATTATAATCAAATTACTCGAACAGTATTTGAAGGAGGACTATGGGGTGATAAAATCATATATTGACGCTTCAACTAAAGGGAATCCTGGCCCAAGCGGAGGCGGTATTATCCTTTTAGGAGATGACCTTTATGAACAAGAATCATTTGCTCTTGACCATCTAACAAATCATCAAGCAGAATTCGCTGTTTTTAGCTATTTACTACATGACTTGTATAAACGCCAACTGCATACAGAAACAATTTTCGTTTACACGGATAGCAAAATTCTAGCGCAAACCATTCAGAAAAACCATACGAAAAATCCTGACTTTCAAAAATACTTCATCGAAATTCAAGAAAAATTAACGCAATTTCCGCTACTATTTATCGAATGGCTCCCAGAAGCCAAGAATAAAGGAGCTGATCATTTAGCTCGACAAGGTTTGCGAAAAGCGCTCAGATTAGAGAATCGGCGAAAGTAGCCGCGAGAAATTTTGCTTGAATTTCACCCAATAAGATTGTTGAGCGATGATATCTTGTGTTAATAAGGTGCTATATTTCATATCTTCTTCAAAAATGTTTGCTAAATCGCTATTTATTTGTTCATCATAAGCAAAAGCATTCACTTCAAAGTTAAGGTCATAACTTCTAATATCTTGATTAGTAGTACCAAAAGAGGCAAGCGCATCATCTGCAATCAAAGTCTTAGCGTGAATAAAACCACCGTCATAGACATAGACTTGGGCGCCAATTTTTTGAAACAAATTAGCATAATACTGCGTAGCGCGATAGATAAACGGATGGTCTGGCATACAAGGAATCATAATGCGAACGTCCACGCCCGATTGAAGCGCAATTTGCAGGGCACTTGTCATCGAATCATCAGGGATCAAATAAGGCGATTGAATCCAAACCCTTTCTTTAGCTGTTACAATGGCTTTAATAAAGCCACCCTCAATAATTCGTTCCCTTGTTTCAGGCCCATCGGCTACAACTTGTAGAGGAGCATCTGTATGATCGATTTGTTTCGGAATGACAAAATAACGCTCTTCATACTCTAATGCGTCTTCTTTATTTCTTACTGAAGCGTTCCAGTCACGAATAAATACTTCCTGCAAGGAAAAAGAAGCTGTACCGATAATTCTAGCATGAGTGTCACGCCAATAGCCAAATTTTTTTGTTCTCTCTACGTATTGATCGCCTACGTTAAAGCCACCGGTCCAACCAATTTGACCATCCACCACAACAATTTTACGATGTAAGTGATAGTTTAAGCGGGTTTTTCGAATTAAGTTTCTTGAGGTGATAAAGGGAACCACCTTCCCCCCTGCTTCTTTTAATGGCTTAAAAAATCTCACATTCGTTCGTCCCCCCCAAGGGTCAAATACCAGACGAACTTCCACGCCTTCTTGCGCTTTTTTTACTAAAAGATCTAAAAAAGCATTCCCAATATTATCGTCAAAAAAAGCGTAATATTCTACATGAACACTATCTTGGGCCTTTTCGATATCTTCAAATAAATGAGCAAATTTTTCTTGACCATCCGTAAAAAATTCAACATGATTTCCTCTAGTTAGCGGTGACTCTTCCATGTTAGCAAAATATTGCTTTAGTAAAATGGCATCATAAGGATAGGTTTTGGGAGCGTATTTTTTATTATTTTCTTCGATCATTTCGTTAATTTCTTTAATTCTTTTTTGATGCTGTTCACTAAAAAGATAAACAGTTTCTCCATCAATCCCTCTACCGCAAAAAGCATACAAAATAAAGCCAAAACCTGGAAGGAAAACTAAAGTCATCATCCAAGCAAGTATACTTGTAATTGATCGAGGCCGGCGAAATACCGTAATAAGTGCAACAACGGTATTAATAAGAATTAGGCCCCAAATGATTTGATATAAAATGGCCAGATCCGTTCTTAAATCCATTAGGTCCCCCTCATAGTAAATAATTGTGATCAAGTCTTACATCTAAGTGATAATTGCCGATCCTTTCATTTACTGCTTGACGTATCTCAGCAAGTAGTTGATCTTCATCTTCAGTAATCCCTTCTGGTATAACCAGATCAAATTGTAATGTATTATTACTTTTTATACGTAAATCATGCATCTTAAGACCTTCGCCTAAATCCGCCAATATATTCATCAATTCTTTGTTGACTTCTAAATAGTACGCATCATGAATGGCGACAGGGTCTAAATGACAGACAAGCTCTACCGCCAAATTTTCTTGAAAATCTTTTTCTATCATGTCAATGACTTGATGAGCATAAGTCAAGCTCCAACTAGCATCGACTTCCACATGAACAGAAGCAAATTTACTTTGAGGGCCATAATTATGAACTAATAAATCATGATATCCTAAGATCGACGGATAACTTGCCAGACGAGCTTCCATCACTCGAATTTCTTGATCAGAAGGACGACTGCCTAATAGCTCATCAATAAAGTCCTTTATCATGCGAAGCCCCGTATAAATAATATAAAGAGCCAAAATAAAACCAATAAATCCGTCAATACGCCAATTCGTTAAGTATTCAATAAGAGCAGAAAACAGAACCGTAACAGTGGTAAATATATCGTTTAAACTATCTTTTCCTGAAGCCTGCAAGGTTTGCGATCCAATTTTTTGCGCCAAGCGTTTATACATATTGATTTGCCAAATTTTAATGACAATCGAAACTAATAAGACGATAAAGATACGAATAGAAAAAGCCGTACTTTCAGGTTCGAGGATTTTAGCAAAAGAAGATTGTAAAAACTGAAATCCCACTATAATAATAACAAAAGAAACAGCTAATCCGCTAATATATTCAAAACGTTCATGGCCATACGGATGCTCTTTATCTGCTGGCTTTGCAGCTACTTTAAAGCCAATCAAGGTTAAAATAGAAGAAATCATATCGGATAGGCTATTAATTGCATCTGCCATAATCGAGACTGAATTAGCGATAAAACCAATAAAAAACTTCCCAAAGAATAAAATAATATTGGAAATGAGTCCCAAAGTACCGGCAAGCTGGCCTACTTTTGTTCGTTGTTCTTCTTGACTTTTATTTTTGATAATTTTTTCTACTAAACGTTCAAGCATTATCAGGAACTCCTTGTTATAATCAAAAAATCAACGAAAGAAAAACTACTATTAGAACCTATTTTATCCTGAAATGCTTAAAAATAACAACTGATAACGTAATAAAATACAAAAGGTTGGAAAAAATTAAAAAATGAATTGATTTTTTCCAACCTATTCTATGGCTACCCTTGTAGCCAACGGCCCACTTCTTCTAACGCTTGTGGAATGCCTTCAGGATTTTTACCACCCGCTTGAGCCATATCTGCTCGACCGCCACCACCACCAGCAACTTGCGGTGCGATAGCTTTGATCAAATCCCCTGCTTTGATGCCTTGATCAACCTTAGTTGGTGTAACGGCTGCTAAAAGGTTGGCCTTTCCGTTATTTTCTGCTGCCAAAACTAGCACATCCGAAATTTCTTGTTGTTTCCATTGATCAGCTAGTTGGCGTAGTTGCTTCATATCTTTTACATTTACCTGAGCTGCCACGTAAGTAATATCATCCGCATACTTTACCTCTTTAAAAACATTTTCAGCTTGTTGATTGGCAATCTTGCTGGATAACTGTTCGTTTTCCTTTTGTACTTCTTGCATTTCTTGTTGCAATTGTTCTGTTTTATTAACGACTTCATCCACTCTTGGTAATTTGAGTAGATCAGCCACTTGACGTAGTTGTTCTTCTTGCTGAACAAGCTGCTCGTAGGCTTCTTTGCTGGTTACTGCTTCAATTCTTCTAACGCCAGCGCCAATTCCTGATTCAGAAACAATTTTAAAAATACCAATATCTTCGGTATTTTCTACATGATTCCCACCACAAAGTTCAATCGACCAATCGGCTATATTGACCACACGAACTTCTTGTCCGTATTTTTCACCAAATAAGGCCATTGCACCCATGTTTTTGGCTTTATCAATATCTGTTTCGATCGTTGTTACGGGCCAAGCTTCCCAGATTTTTTCGTTAACGATTTGTTCCATCTGACGTAATTCTTTAGATGTAATCTGGCCAAATTGCGTAAAGTCAAACCGTAAATAGTCCGGTGCCACCAAGGATCCTGCTTGATTGGCCTGTGTACCTAAGACCTCTTTTAACGCTTTATGCAATAAATGTGTGGCTGTATGATTCTTAATAATTCGATTATGACGACTTTTATCCACTTTTAGTACATAGCTTTGTCCTTTTTGTAAGCTTTTTTCTATTGTAAGCTGGTGTAGAAATTGTCCTTTAGGCGCTTTTTGGACGTCAGTTACAGTAGCACAAGTTTCTCCATTTTGATCAATGATAACGCCAGTATCAGCGATTTGTCCACCCATTTCCGCATAAAATGGTGTTTCAGAAAAGACGGCTTCTGCCTGTCCAGTTGCAGCTTGTTCGACAAATGCATTGTCTTGAATTAAAAGAGCAAGCTGGCTTTGAGCTTCTAGAGCTGTATATCCTACATACCGACTGGAAACATTAACTTCACTCAATAAAGAAGACTGCAATTCCATGGATTGTTCGTCACTTCTAGCAGCGCGTGCCCGTTGACGTTGTGCTTCCATTTCTCGTTCAAAACCAGCATGGTCTACTTCAAATCCAGCTTCTGCTGCAATTTCTTCAGTCAACTCTACAGGAAAACCATAGGTGTCATATAGTTTGAAAATATCCGCGCCATCGATAACTTGCGTTTTTGCGTTCTTTTCTTTTTCTAGTAACTGGTTCAAAATAGCCATCCCATCATCAATCGTTTCATAAAAACGTTCTTCTTCTGTTCGGATGACTTTTTCGACAAAAGCTTTTTGTTGTAACACCTCTGGGTAATAGCTGTCCATAATTTGACCTACTGTACCCACTAAACGATAAAGAAACGCTTGATTGATGCCTAATTTTTGACCGTGCATAGCAGCTCGACGTAACAAGCGGCGCAATACATAGCCTCTGCCTTCATTGGAAGGAAGCGCCCCATCTGCAATAGCAAACGATAGAGCGCGGATATGATCAGCAATGACTCGAAAGGAAATGTCTGTGACTGGTTTTTGGCCATATTTGACTTGTCCGCTGATTTGTTCAATTTCACGAATAATCGGCATAAATAAATCTGTTTCAAAGTTGGTGGGCGCATCTTGGATGACTGAGACAATGCGTTCTAACCCCATACCTGTATCAATATTTTTATTCGGCAATGGTTCATAAGTACCATCTGGTTTATGATTAAATTCAGAAAAAACAAGATTCCAAATTTCTAAATAACGTTCATTTTCTCCTCCTGGATAGTTTTCAGGATCGTCTTCTTTTAGATCATTAAATTTTTGTCCTCGATCATAAAAGATCTCCGTGTCAGGACCGCTTGGACCGGCGCCTATATCCCAGAAGTTATCTTCAACTTCAACAATATGTTCTGGTGCAAGACCTATATTTTCCTGCCAAATACGTTTAGCTTCTTTATCGTTAGGATAAACCGTTACATAGAGCCGTTCTGTGTCAAAACCAATCCATTTTGAGGAGGTTAAAAATTCCCAAGCCCATTGTATAGCTTCTTCTTTAAAATAATCACCTAAAGAAAAATTCCCTAACATTTCAAACATCGTTTGATGACGAGCGGTTCGTCCAACATTTTCAATATCGTTGGTACGAATTGATTTTTGTGCATTCGCTATACGCGCGTTATCTGGCACAACGGATCCGTCAAAATATTTTTTTAAAGTAGCCACGCCCGAGTTAATCCACAATAACGTCGGATCATCAACCGGCACAAGTGAAGCACTAGGCTCTATCGAGTGACCTTTTGTTTGAAAAAAGTCTAAAAACATTTGGCGAACTTCAGAACTTGATAAATCTTTCATAATCATTCTCCTTAAAAAGTACTAAAAATAGTTAAGTCTAAAAAAATTAAAAAGACACCTTTGCAAAGCAAGGACGTCTACACGCGGTACCACCTTA
>JAKDZT010000014.1 GCA_030462125.1 Tetragenococcus sp. | reverse complement strand
CAAAAGAAAACACAATATATTACTTAGTGTAATAAACATTTAAAAGAAACGAAACAAGCATTTTTTAAAAAATTATTGTAAAATATAATTAGAGAAAGCTAGGAAAAGGGAGGGGGTTTTGCGATGGCTGATTTTATTTATGTACTTATTGACAACGTCAGCAACGCCGTTTTTACCCAAGGTTTTTCTACCGCTGATTTCCATCAAGCAATCGTTCACCGCCCAAAAAACTTATTACTATTGGATCCTTCCAGTGAACTAGGGGAGTACGAAGCTCATACTGCAATGAAAATCATCCGTGGCAGCAACGCCGTTGAAAACTATTTTCAAGCAGCCGATAACAAAAGAATATCGAGTCCCCCTAAATGGATCGATTTTACCGATACTATGATGTTAAAAGAATTAACACCAGTCGAGATTTCTGAATTGTTGTATTTTGGTCATATGAAGACCCACCTTCATTCGCCCTTTTTTTATAAGCTACAAAATAACTTTGCTTATTTTGACTTACAAGATGATCTAGCACGGGTATATTATCGTTATCTAGATGAATTTTACCAAGTTTTAGCCAAAAAAGTCACTCACATCATCACAGAAATCTTAAACGTACATCGTACGCTTTTCCGAAAAAAGAAAGCAGTTACGCCTCTGCCACTTGACATTGTAAAAAAATTAAGTGATTTAATGAAAGCTGGCCTCGTCTTTTCTTTTAAACAGACAGAATTCCAAAATAGAAACTACCAAATTCCCTTATTTTTAGTTGAAGATACTCATATTCGTACGGGAAACCCTATATTTAAAAATGATGCACTTATTGGTCACCTAACTTATTATTCCGCTCAAAAGACTTGGAAGCTTGATATTGATCAAAAAGATTTAGATTTTTGGTCAATATCAAGTATACCCTTATCATAACATAAGTAAAAGACGAAGAAAGCATGGCAGATAGCTTTCTTCGTCTTTTTATTATGCTTAATCATCCTCTTTGATAGTTACTTTTTTACTTAATTTTGCCCAATGATTGAGCGGACCATGACCAGAACCGACTGTGATCCCTTCTTCTATAGCGCCTTGGACAAAGGCTTTAGCTGTGACGACTGCTTCTTTGAACGGTCTTTTTTTAGCTAATTCTGCTGTTATGCAAGAAGAAAACGTATCCCCTGTACCGTGGGTATTTTTTGACTGAATACGTGGAGCACTAATTTGAAAGGACGAATGGTCTTGCATTAGCACAAAGTCTGACGCTTCTGTACTATCGAAATGGCCACCTTTAATAACAACATTATGCGCCCCCATCTTTTGTAAAGTAGCAGCTGCTTTTCTAATTTCTTCTTTATTTCTTATTTTACTTTCCGTTAGGACTTCGGCTTCCGGTAAATTCGGAGTAATAACATAAGCTTGCGGCAAAAGCTCTTCTTTAATGGTTTGTATGGCTTCTTTTTGTAGTAAAGGATGGCCCCCTTTAGCAACCATCACGGGATCAACGATCAATGGCCCAATTGAAATTTTTTTATAATTATTCACAACGGTTTGGACATGGGATTGATCAAATAACATTCCGGTTTTAGCCGCCTGAATATGAAAATCCTCTGCTAAAGAAGTAAATTGAGCGTCAATAAAAGAGTTTGGAACAGGCAGACTTTCTTGGACTCCTTGAGTGTTTTGGGCTGTTAGAGCGACTAGAATACTCATACCAAAAACTTTTCTTGCTTGAAATGTCTTTAAATCTGCCTGAACACCTGCGCCACCGCCCGAATCTGATCCTGCAATTGTTACAACTTGCGGTGTTTGCATCTACTTCCCCTCCAAACGAGTAAATTTATCTTTCATTTGATAGACTTTTTTACCGATATCCTTAGCTTTCATAATTTCACTTACGACAGCTAGCCCTTGAATTCCTGTATGATCAAATTCCTCGATTCTTTCTTCTGTAATGCCTCCGATAGCAACCACAGAGATCGCCACTTGTTGAGTGATTTGCTGCAATGTTTCCAGCGAAGTCAACTCCGTTGTTTCTTTAGTTGTAGTTGGAAATATCGCACCAACACCGAGGTAATCTGCTCCCTGAAATTGTTCTTCTTGCGCCTGAGCTACGCTTTTAACAGAAACACCTAGAATTTTGTCTCCGATAATTTTTCTGGTTACCTCTGTTGGTAATTCATCATCACCAATGTGTACACCGGCAGCGTCAACGGCTAAACAAATATCAGCTCGATCATCGATAATCAAGGGAATGTGATAATAATCTGTCACATGCTTCACTTTTTTTGCCAATTCGTAATAAGCACGCGTGGTAAGTTCTTTTTCTCGTAATTGCACCAATGTCACCCCATTTTCACAAGCTTCTTCGATTTTTTGTAAAAATGCTTCTTCCGTCTCTTCATAACGAGCAGTGACTAAATATAAACTTAGATCTAGCTTCATCGCTTTTCTCCTTTCATTTGATTAAACCAGTTTTGCTTTGTCGTTCCTAAAAGGGATAATTGGTTTAATGTTTCATGACGAAAATCTGCCGAACCAACATCTGACGCTAATTTTGCACTCGCGTACTCGCCACAAATATTCAAGTAGCTCAAAGCCAGAATCGCAGCTGACAAGTTATCGAACTGCTCTCCTAGTAAAGCCGCAATTAACGCCCCTAAAAGATCTCCGGTTCCAATAAAACGTGATAGCTCATCTACCCCATTTTCCATAATCCAAGTATCGTTTTTTGAAACAATGACATCTTTTTCTCCAGTGGCAAGATAAGTAATATCAGGATCTTGCTTTTTTAACGCTTTAATCAAGACTTCTAATTCGTCTTCTGTTTGATCAGATAAACTACTATCAACACCTCGACCTGTTGTTTTAAGTCCACAAAAGGCACGCATTTCTGAAATATTGCCTTTTATAACATTAGGCTTTTGCTTACTTAGTTGTTGTGACAACTGATAAGCTATAGGTGCACTTGTTATCCCCACAACATCAACTACAAACGGTTTCTCTGCTTTTGCCATTTTTGCAGCTGTCAAAATGGCATTTTCTTTTTCTTCCGATAGGCTGCCAAGGTTTAGCAACAAGCTGTCCGCATGTTTAAAAAGCTCGGAAAACTCTCGAATGTCATTGGTCATAATCGGCTGGGCATTCACATATAGTAACGCATTAGCCATCGTTTCTATAGTGACATCGTTTGTTATACAATGAACCAATGGTGACTCCTTTAGCGGGAAAATTTCTTTGGTTTTTGCTGTAAAACCTTCCATCTAACCATCCTTTCTCTAATCAAATAACG
This sequence comes from Tetragenococcus sp., assembly GCA_030462125.1. Taxonomy (GTDB): domain Bacteria; phylum Bacillota; class Bacilli; order Lactobacillales; family Enterococcaceae; genus Tetragenococcus. The sequence goes on along the minus strand of JAKDZT010000014.1, from coordinate 20,380 downwards.
CTTCCAATTCAGCGTGTACTTACAGACTTTTGATCTTTTGGTAGAAATACATTGGGAAATATTTTTTCAAAAATCAACAAGATAACAATAGCAGCTAAAGCAGTTAACAGAGCGCTTGTCCCGTTGATTACTAATGAATAAACTACAGGCGACAGCCCCCACATAGCATACTGACCCCAGAAAATATAACCTGCGACAAAGTGCCAGAAAAAACGTGCAAAAGTACCCACTAGGCTGGCGCTAATAATTGCAAAGCGAGCTTGTCCGTGATTTTTCATTTGAATAGACCGGTGTAACCTCCCTGCAAAAATCCCAGCAAGACCTGCAAATGGATAAGCTAAAATGTATTCAATCAAAACTTGCGCCACACTTAAATAAATAACTTGTCCCAATGGGAAGTGCAAAAAACCCCAAATAAGGCCTGCTAGCATTGCAGCTTTTGTCCCCCGACGCAAAGCATACACAATCAAGGTAATTTGACCTAAGGATATAGTGAAAGTAGTTCCCATACCTGTAGGCAAAAAAGATAACATCATGCTTAATGCAGCAATAATGGTTCCTTCTATCCAAACTTTTGTGCTTGAACGCATAAAAAAACTCCTCCTTTTAGAATCTTTTCCATTCACAAAGGAGAAGCTTATTTACTTCAACTCGTCACAATTCCTACGTTCGAATGATCGAAACAGGTACGAAGGGTTTAGAGAGTATCTCAATCTCAGTCCATATGGACTCCCCTTTGTGAGCAGATTCTATTTAATTTTTTACAAACCCAGCATAACATATTTTTACTAAAAAAACATACTCGATTTGTCAGAGAATACGAATTAGCTCCCCATATCGGGGATTTGACACTTCATTTTTAGCATACTTCATTAAAAGCCTATCAAACAGGCTTTTTTTTATGATTTTTTGTCAAATTTTTAATTTTATTTGTAGCAATTTGTAGCAATGTATGGTATAATGGAGAAAAGAAGGTGATGGAATGCGCGTCCAAGTATCAAAATCCAAAAATTCGGAGTCGCTCTATATCTCAAAAGCCGTTCGTATCGATGGCAAGAGTACGTCGAAAGTGGTGGAAAGATTAGGAACCCTCGAAGAAGTGAAACAAAAGGCCCAGGGACAAGATCCTTATGAATGGGCTCGTGAACGCGCCCAGGTATTGACGGAACAAGAAAAAAATCAAGCGCGCGAGGTCTTAGTGAAGTTTTCTCCACATAAGCAGATCCCAGCCAACCAACAGGTCTCTTTCAATGGTGGTTATCTTTTCCTGCAACAATTGTATTACCAACTCGGGCTTGATAAAATTTGCGCTACCATTCAAAGCCAATATAAAACGACCTTTGATCTCAACGCGGTGCTTTCTCAACTGATTTATTCGCGCATTCTTTTTCCTGGTTCAAAGCTACGGGCGTTTCATAAGAAAGACAAATACCTTGAGACGCCGTCTCTTGAACTCCAGCATTTTTATCGTGCGTTAGGAATCCTAGCCAAAGAAAACGACGCTATCCAAGCGCAACTTTATAAAAACAGCCGCAAAGTGGTCGATCGTAATACCCGAATTCTTTATTATGACTGTACGAATTTCTTCTTTGAAATTGAGCAAGAAGATCCCTTTCGAAAATACGGCAAGTCGAAAGAAAATCGCCCCAACCCGATTGTTCAGATGGGCTTATTTATCGATGGCAACGGCGTCCCCCTGGCTTTTGACTTAAGCAGTGGCAACACCAATGAACAAGGCACGTTAAAACCGTTGGAAAAGAAAATCTTGCAAGATTTTTCGCTTTCGAAAATGGTGATTTGTACAGACGCGGGGTTATCCTCGACCGAAAACCGAAAATTCAACAACGTCCAAAATCGAGCCTTTATCACCACGCAGTCGGTCAAAAAATTAAAAAAACATTTGAAAGATTGGGCCTTAGGACAGACCGGATGGAAAATCGCAGGGGGATCTTCTTCCAAAGAGTATACACTAAAAGAAATTGAGGCCTTAGGCGCTAAGGAAAAGACCTTTTTTAAAGAACGTTGGATTCATGAAGACGGCTTAGAACAACGCATGATCGTTTCTTATTCTTTAAAATATAAGGAATACCAAGAAAACATTCGTCAACGACAAGTCGAACGCGCGGAAAAATTCATTCAGTCCGGACAGAAATTACCCAAAAAGAAAAACCCTAACGACGTCAAACGTTTTATCAAACGAACATCGGTCACCCAAGAAGGAGAAAAAGCGGAAAAAGACGTGTTATCACTCGACGCGTCTGTCATCGAAGAAGAAGCACGCTATGATGGGTTTTATGCCGTTTGTACGAATTTGAACGATCCCGTGGAAGCCATCATCCAAGTGAACCACCAACGATGGGAAATCGAAGAAACCTTTCGTATCATGAAAAGTGAATTTGATGCTCGGCCCGTTTATCTCAGTCGAGAAGATCGTATCCGTGCGCATTTCATTACTTGTTTTATGGCCATGATGATTTTTCGTCTCTTAGAAAAACGCTTAGATTCGCCGGATAGCTATTGTGAAATCATTGAAACCTTAAGAGAAATGAACTTTTATCAAATTACAGGCGAAGGCGTTATTCCGACGTATACGAGAACCGATCTCACGGATCGACTCCATGAGCAAGCCGGCTTTCGAACCGATTATCAAATCTTGCCGCAAAAAAGTTTGAAAAAAATTTTTAAACAAACCAAATCGGGAAATATTACTACATTTTGAAACCTACGATAAAAGGCTTAAACCCTTGATAAAACTAGGGTCTAAGCCTTTTTGTCTATTATAAGTGTTAAATTCAGGAACATATTTTTACTAAAAAAACATACTCGATTTGTCAGAGAATACGAATTAGCTCCCCATATTTCTAGGGTCACTTTTCGGATCCTACCCTAGTTTTCCAATTTCTAGGGTCACTTTTCGGATCCTACCCTAGTTTCCTCAATTTCTAGAGTCACTTCTCGAATCCTACCCTAGTTTCCCAATTTCTAGGGTCACTTTTCGAATCCTACCCTAGTTTCCCAATTTCTAGAGTCACTTTCCTGATCTCGAGTTTTAAAAATTAGGAACAAAAAAATCCCCAAATCTGGGGATTTTTCTTTATCTTTACAAGTCAACCTTTGATTCGAATAACGGACTAACTGGTTTGTTTTCATGAACACGTTTGATCGCTTCAGCAATCAAATCGCAGACACTAATTTCATCGAGTTTATCAATTTTGCGTTCTTCGGATAAATTGATAGAATCCGTTACTACTAAATGTTCGATCGCCGAATCAGAAATACGCTGTAATGCGGGTCCAGACAATACAGGATGCGTACAAGAAGCATAGACGCTAGTAGCACCTGCTTCTTTTAAAGCGTTCGCTGCAAGAGTAATAGTACCGGCCGTATCAATCATATCGTCAATAATCACGCAAGTTTTACCAGCAACATCCCCTATAATATTCATTACTTCGGCCACGTTTGCACGAGGTCGACGTTTATCAATAATCGCGATAGGTGATTTTAAGAATTCGGCTAACTTACGGGCACGTGATACACCCCCATGGTCTGGGGATACAACTGCTACATCATCACCTTTGATCCCTTTGTCAATAAAATAATTAGCAATTAACGGCGCGCCCATTAAATGATCAACTGGAATGTCAAAAAATCCTTGTATCTGAGCAGCATGCAAATCTAACGTGATTAAACGGTCAGCGCCAGCTTTTTCGATCATGTTAGCCACAAGTTTAGCGGTAATTGGTTCACGTGCACGAGCTTTGCGGTCTTGTCGTGCGTAACCGTAATAAGGCATCACCACATTGATCGTTTTGGCACTAGCGCGTTTCACAGCGTCAATCATAATCAAAAGTTCCATCAAATTATCATTCACCGGACTGCTGGTCGATTGAATAATGTAGACATGTGCTCCACGGATACTTTCTTCGATGTTGACTTTGATTTCACCATCGCTAAATTGTTGTACTGTACATTCCCCTAGTTCTACACCTACAGCTGTAGCGATTTTTTCTGCTAATGGTCGATTTGAATTTAGCGCAAAAATCTTTAATCTTGGATCAAAATAATGATTAGACATGAGGACCTCCACTTTCTATACGTTCCAACGAACCCATTTATTCGTCTTAAATAGTTTGCTTACGTTGTAATTATAATGTTTATAAACAGTTAAAACAAGGCGTTGGCTGAATATTCTTAGGTAATAAAACAAAAATAACACAAAAAACAGAGAAACGATATTCCTCTGTTTTTTGTATTATTGTAAAAATGGCAATCTTTTGGCATAACCTTCTTTATTTACTTGACGAGCACGAGCGATGGCCATGTCATTTTCTAAAACATCATCTGTGATCGTGGATCCTGCAGCCAAACAAGTATTACTAGCGACATTTACCGGACCAATCAGATTCACTGCTGAACCGATAAAACTATGGTCACCAACCGTGGTGTGATGTTTATTTTTCCCATCATAATTAACAAAAACTGTGCCACAACCAACATTAATTTCTTTACCTAACGTAGCATCGCCAACATAAGTTAAATGTCCTACTTTTGTCTTTTCGCCAATGACAGCATTTTTTATTTCAACAAAATTCCCAATATGTGCTTGTTGGTTAATTTCTGTTTTAGGACGCAAGTGAGCGTAAGGGCCCACATCTGCTTGCAAATGAACAGTACTTTTTTCAATCGTTGAAGACTTCACAGTTACACTATCCTCGATTATGCTATCTGTAATTTGCGAATTTTGGGTAATGACACAATTTTCACCGATAACCGTCGCGCCCTTTAACGAAACACCAGGCTCAATGATCGTTTCTGCCCCAATTTTTACACTATCGTCAATATAAGAAGTGTTAGGATCAATAAATGATACGCCGTTACGCATATGTTGACGGTTAATCCGTTTTCGCATAATTTCATTTGCTTGAGATAAAGCAATTCGATCATTAACACCGATGGATTCTTCGAAATCATTCGTTTGATAAGCGGCAACAATATGCCCATTATCCTTTAAAATCTCGATGATATCTGTCAAATAATATTCTCCTTGCACATTGTCGGTCGTAAGTTTATCTAAAGCCTCAAACAAAAGTTCATTATCAAAACAATAGGTCCCTGTGTTAATTTCTTTTACTTGCGCTTCTTCAGGAGAGGCGTCTTTTTGTTCAACGATTTTTTCTACGATACCTACACGATCACGTAAAATGCGTCCGTATCCGTCGGGGTCCTCCGCTTGAGCCGTTAAAATTGTTGCTGAGGCGTTTTTCCCTTGGTGGTACTCAAATAGTTGGTCTAAGGTTTCACTTGTTAAAAGCGGTGTATCCCCACTAATGACCAGCGTTGTTCCTTTTTTTCCTTTTAGAAAGTCAGCAGCTTGCATGACAGCATGACCCGTGCCTAACTGTTCGGCTTGTAGTGCGTACTCACTTCGATTAGCAAGTTGAGCTTTGACTTCATCAGCGCCATAACCGACAACTGTTACAACTTCACGAGGAGTAATTTCTTCCACACGATTCATAATATGTTCCACCATGGGTTTACCACAAACTGGATGGAGTACTTTGTACAATTTTGATTTCATTCGGGTACCCTTACCAGCTGCTAAAATAATTGCGTAACGTTCGTCCACCTGTCTCACTCCATTTTTAATTTTTGCTTGTTTTAGTGTATCCCACTTAATTGGACTTTTCAACCAGTGTAGTAAATTTATAACTAGACCAATTTTTAATTAGCAAAAAAGCGAGCGATCTCTTCATCCGCTGTATCTACTGAATCAGAAGCGTGGATCAAATTCCTTGTTTTATCTGTTCCTAGTTCACCTCGTAAACTCCCCATTTCTGCTTCCATAGGATCAGTCGCACCCACAAGTTTTCTCGTTTGTAGTACAGCATTTTCTCCTTCAATGATTAGTAGTAACACGGGCCCTTCCATCATGTACGCCATAAGGGAAGGGAAAAAGGGCTGATCTATTAGATGCTTATAATGTTCGCGCAGCTGCGTTTGTGTTAACATCGCTTTTTTAATTTGTGCAATCTGTAGCTGTTTATCTTCAAAACGTTGAATAATGCGACCTACTAAGTGACGTGATAAGCCATCAGGTTTAATAATTACTAAGGTTTGTTCAGTCATTAAACTTTCCTCCCAGTTTCGTAAATGCTAATTTGCAACTTCTTGCTGCTTTTCCTCATTTTTTTCATCAAAATAGTTGCCAGGAACTACTTGGATCGTTTTCGTTTGTGTATCAACTTCTTTAACATACAATAGGGAATCGTAATCAGCGATCGCTCGTTTCCCTTTAAAATTCGCTTCTGCAAAGACACTAACGCCGACTAATTTAGCATCAAATTCATCAATCAACCCTTGCATACCATTAATCGTCCCGCCGCCTTTCATAAAGTCGTCAACCACCAACACACGGGACCCTCGTGCTAAACTCCGCTTAGATAATTCCATTTTTTCAATTCTTTCTGAAGAACCTGAAGCATAATTAACGCTTACCGTTGATCCTTCAGTAATTTTTGAATCTCTACGTACGATGACAAAAGGGGCATTCAAATAATAAGAAACAGCTTGAGCGATAGGTACACCTTTGGTTGCAACGGTCATCACAGCATCTACTTTTTCATCAATATATTTAGAAGCAATAATTCGCCCAACTTGCCGCAATAACTGTGGTTGACCTAATAAATCCGTCAAATAAACATAACCTCCTGGCAGTAAACGATCTTGTTCTGATAAACGCTGGGCTAACGCATCGATATATTCTTTAGCTTCTTCTTTTTCAATTACAGGAACAAAAACTACGCCTCCAGAAGCCCCCGGGATGGTCTCTAAGATCCCTGTCCCTCTTTTTTTAAATGTTTTTTTGGTGATCGCTAAATCTTCGCTAATAGAAGATTTGGCTGATTCGTAACGTTTGGAAAAAAACGTTAAAGGGATTAATTCATGTGGGTGTTCTAGTAAATAATGTGTCATATCGATCAACCGTTCACTGCGTCGAATTTTCACTTCATCCAACTCCTTTTCTTTCAATTTAATCGTTTCAATTATACAGGTTTTTCTTAATTTTCGCGAGTATTTTCTGCGTTTTTCTAAAAATTGTTCGTCATTTATCTAAATTCATAAAAAAAGTAACAGAGAATTTTCGCCCTCTGTTACTTTTGTGCTTTTATTCGATGACTACGTTGCCAAAAAGTATACATCTTCATAAGTACGTTTACTACTAAAAATAAAGCGATAAATACTAAGGTAATAGTGGCACCTGGCGGGGTATCGATATAAAATGAACTAACTAAACCACTTAACATCCCCACAAGACCCACTACAATACTGATTAAAATAACTGCATTAAAACTTTTTCCAACTCGCATACTAATAGCAGCTGGTAAAACCATAATAGCTGAAATCAATAACGCCCCAGCAATCGGAATCATAATAGCGATGGCCACGCCTGTTAATACATTAAATAACATAGACATCCAATGGACAGGTAGTCCATCCACATGAGCTGTTTCTTCATCAAATGTTAAAACATACATTGGACGTTTAAATAAAAGAAATAATAATGCAATTAAGACAAATAATACACCTAAGAAAATAACTTGCGGCTGGGTAATGGTTACAATGGAACCAAATAAGTAGGATTGAATACTAACAGAAGAATTTCCCCCGGTAATATTCATTAGTACAAGGGCAACTGCTAAGCCACCTGCCATCAAAATTGCAATAGAAATCTCTGAATAGCCGCTATAAATCATCCGCAAATATTCTAATAAAATAGCAGCAATGACTACCACTACCATCGTAGTAAGGGTAGGGTTCAAATTAAGAAAAAAGCCCAAAGCTACCCCAGCTAATGATACGTGAGATAAGGTATCAGCCATAAGCGATTGTCGGCGGATCACTAAAAAAACACCTAACATGGGAGCAATTCCGGCAATAAAAAGTGCCGCTAAAAAAGCTCTTCTCATGAACTCATATGAAAGCAACGCCATGGAGTCCCCTCCTTCCGTACCAAATGAATTTGACGATCAGCATATTCTTTAATATCTTCATGATCATGTGTAATCATAAGAACGCCTTTATCGTGTTCATGGGCATTATGCCGTAATAATTGATAAAAATTCGCACGAGACTCTTCATCCATCCCATTGGTCGGTTCATCCAAAATAAAAAGATCAGGATCCGTAGCAAAAACACGGGCTAAACTAATGCGCTGCTTTTGACCACCGGATAATTCCCCAATCCGTTTATTCCGCACATCCCACATACCAACTGCTTCTAATGCTTTTTGTACATGATCACGGTCTAATGCAGTGAATCGTTTAAACCAGCGACCTTTGGGGTAACGACCCGAACTGACCAATTCATAAACCGTACTAGGAAAACCTGCGTTAAACGAAGCGATCAATTGAGGAATATAGCCAATACTAAGTTTTCCCCCTGCATTATTCTTAGGTGAAATATAAATGTTACCTGATTCAGGATTTAACAATCCCAATGTTGCTTTGACCAATGTTGATTTGGCTGCGCCATTTTCGCCGGTCAAAGTGACAAATTCGCCATCATTTACATGATAATTAACATCTTCTAAGACGGGCTCTTCATCATAGTAAAAAGTCAGATTTTTTACCTCAATATAACGCATATCTTCTCCTCCTCGCATGTCTCTCCATGGCTATTTATGGCTTTTAAACGAATAAAACTTATTCAAATGAACTAAAAGTTTTCCCTTTCCCTTAAGTTACTCGATATTTCTCTTCTTTCTCGAAAGAATAAATCGTATTCATTCCGATTTATTGACAAACGTTAATGTATCAAAACTTTCCTGTTTCGTCAAGCAAAATAAGAATTCTTTGGCTCATATTTTTCCCATATAAAAAAGCTGGGATAGCCCAGCTTATGTCATTAATTCAATGTTCGTACCATATATACTTCGTCACAAAAACCTCTTACGCCATTTACAATTCGTTGGGCACGGCTTTGTTTTTGGCACAAGGCAAACACAGTAGGACCACTACCACTCATCAACGCAACATCCGCGCCATACTTTAGCATGCGTGTTTTAATCTGTTGAATCACCGGATACTTCGCAACAGTCACATCTTCTAAGCTATTTCCCATATGTTCCAACATCGCCTGGTAATCTTGTTTTAAAATTGCATCCGCCAAATTTTTCATGCTCGGATGCGTAATACGTGCCATATCTACTTGTTGGAAGATTTTTCTAGTCGACACACTCATCCGCGGCTTAACTAAAATCACCCAAGAAGGGGGCATCGGCTCCAAAACTTTAACAATCTCACCCTTGCCCGCGATAAAAGAAGTAGTTCCATACAAGCAATAAGGAACGTCCGTGCCTACGTGCATGCCGATATCAATCATTTCTTTCATCGAAAGGCCTAGATTCCATAAACGATTTAGACCACGCAGAGTCGCAGCGCAGTCGGTACTACCGCCTCCCAGGCCTGCAGCAACTGGTATATTTTTGTTAATAGTTATTTTAATTCCTTCCGTAATATCGTAACGCTTTTTGATAAGCGCGGCTGCTTGATAGACATTATTGCGGTGGTCAATCGGCAAAAATGCTTTATTGGATTCAATAACGATCTGATCTGCAGACAAGCGTTCAAAACTCAAACGGTCAGCCAAGTCAACGCTTGACATAACCATTTCTAATTCATGATAACCATCTGCTCTTTTATATAACACATCTAGCCCTAAGTTGATTTTTGCCGGTGCTTTTTCAATTATTTCCATGTTTTCCACCCATCCGAAATAGTCAAGTTGTATTCTATCATAGCAAATTTTGCTTGTATAGACACAAATAATGGATTTAAAAATAAACATAAATAACAAACAAAGGTAGAGTTCAAAGGAAATATCATTAGCAATGAAGCATAAATCCCTCTTTTGAATAACATCCAACTTTTTATGCTAGAGAAAATTTACAATAAAAAGGCGCAAAAACCAACGGCGAGGCGCTGATTTTTACGCAAAGGAAAAATTCATTTTCAGTTATTTCTTGTCTTAATAAACTTCGACTTTTCCAATCTCTTCTTGAGCGACAACCTCGTCCTTATCTTCAATTGAAAGCGAACCTATCTTATCGCCATTAGTGAATATCGTCAAAACATCTGTTTGTTTTCCTGCTTCTTCAACTGCTCTTCGATCCATTATAGCTAGTTGGGTGTCAGCAGTTACTTGGTCATTTTCCTCTACATTAACAGTAAAAGGAGCGCCCTTTAATTCAACAGTATCTAATCCCATATGAACGAGTACTTCCGCGCCATCAGGGGTTAAAATACCAACCGCATGATTCGTTTCAAATACACTTGATACTGTACCTGCGACTGGGGCGTAAATTTCGTCTTCTGTCGGTTTTACTGCGTACCCTTCGCCCATCATCTTTTGCGAAAAGACGGGATCATCTACCGCGGTAATATCGAGTAACTTCCCAGTAACCGGCGCAAACAGTTTTTCAGACTTTGCCTTGCTATCTTTAGTAGAAGCGGTTGTTCCTTCTTCTGAAGAGGAAAGGTCAATACTGCCTGAAGCAGCGGCATCGGCAGCTATAGCTGGTTCTGGTTCTTCTCGATCTTGCTTATTGAAAATACCACGTTTTCTAAAAATGATCGTTAAAATAAATGAAACTACAATCGCAATGACCATGGAAATCGTAAAGGCCAGATAACCTCCGCCAATTTGCGGATTGATAACTAAAATCCCTGGTAAGCCACCAACACCAATAGAATTAGCGCGTACATCCATGAAATTATTAAACAAGCCTGCAAAACCTGAACCGATCATTGCAGCTACAAAGGGATAAATAAATTTTAAATTAATCCCAAACATGGCTGGTTCACTAACACCTAGGTAACATGAGATCATCGCCGGAATAGAAACTTGTTCCTCTTTTTTATCTCCGCGATGTAAGTAAATAACCGCCAATACCGCTGACCCTTGCGCAATATTAGATAATGCAATCATCGGCCATAAGCTGGTCGTATGATTCGTTACCTCAGAGGCAATCAGTTGCAAGTCGATGGCGTTTGACATATGGTGCAAGCCAGTAATGACCAAAGGCGAGTAGAGGAGCCCAAAGGCAAAACTGAATAACCAACTGATAGAAGATGTTAAACCTGCAAAAATAACGTTAGAAATAATTTCGCCTAACCACCAGCCGAATGGGCCTAAGACAACGTGAGCAGCAATAATGGTTGGTAATAAGGCAAGTAATGGAACAAAAATCATAGAAACAGCTTCTGGAATATGCTTACGGAAGAAAATTTCTAGATACGCCAGTAAAAAACCGGCTAACATAGCTGGGATCACTTGACCTTGGTAACCAATCATATCAATCTGAGCAAAACCAAAGTCCCAAGAAGGAATATCGGCCGCAGCTGTTGACGCTACTTCATTTGCATCAAGTAACTGCGGGGATACCAAGGTAATCCCTAAGACAATCCCTAAAATCTGAGTGGTCCCCATCTTACGGGTAACACTCCAAGTAATACCTACGGGTAAGAACTGAAAAATGGCCTCACTTGGCAAGGCTAGAAAATCATTGATCGCTGCCCAAAAGGCGGAACGTTCAACAATCGTAGCCCCACCAAACTCCACACCCCCTAAAACATTACTAAGGCCTAAAATAAGTCCACCGACAATAATAGCTGGGATGATTGGTGTGAAAATTTCAGCTAAGGCGCCCACCGCTCTTTGTAGTGGGTTCTGGTTTTTTTGAGCTACTGATTTCGTTTCTTCTTGGGAAGCGCCTTCTACTCCCGAAATTTCTTTAAACTCATTATAAAAAGTAGCCACATCATTTCCTATAATCACTTGAAACTGACCAGCATTTGTAAACATCCCTTTTACACTAGGGATATCATCAATTGCTTCTTTGTCAGCTTTATCTAGGTCATTTAGAACAAAACGCAACCTAGTAGCGCAATGGGTTACAGTATTAATATTTTCTTTGCCGCCAATGTCTTTTAACAACTGCTCAGCATCTTTTTCATATTTCCCCATGGCAATTTCCTCCTCAAAAAATTTGTATATACATGTATAATTACGAATTAATCATACCGCGAGTTCATTTATATTGCAAGCGTTTTACTCATTTTATTTTATAATATCTTTGTTTTTAAAAGAAATAAACTGGCCGCAAATACAGCTTTTAATTAATTTGTACGTTGTTTTTTATAAAAGGATTTTTTTCTACTACAATTTAGTAAAAACTTTAATATCTCCATTGTAAAAGCTTTCGTTTTTCGTTATAATTGAAATGCATGTATAGACAAGTTAGGAGGAAAAACATGGGCTACATCCACTTAGAAACAGGAGAAAATTGGAAAATCAACTGGTCGAATGGGGCCACCGAACTTTTATCTGCACCTTTAAACCAACGAATAGAACAATTAAAAGAAAAAATTAAGAGCCAAGCCATTGAGGGTGGAACAATCGATAAAGAAGTTCTCTTCGAACAGGAGGAACAAACGCTTGAACTAGCTCAATATTTAACGGAAGAAACAAATCGCCCTTTTGTTTGTGGTCAACCTGGAGATTTTAGCGCAAAAGCAGCTCAAATTCCTTGGTATATCACCTATTATGGCTATAATCCGGGTAAAAATGAATACGCTCAAGAATCGCTATTAACTGTCGGCAATGGTTTTATGGGCTTACGAGGAACGACACCGGAAATGGAGATTAGTGACGCTAACTATCCTGGACTTTATCTAGCGGGGCTTTATAATGAGGCTGGTTCACAAGTGGCCGATAAAACCATCTATAACGAAGACTTCGTTAACGCGCCCAACTTACAAAAGATGTATTTAATCATCGATGGCAATCGAATTGATATTGAACATAATCAAGTTTTATATATGAAACGTCAGCTTAATTTAAAAACTGGTTTATTAACCTCTTGGGCCACATTACAATTAGCGGATGGTAAAAAAATCGCCGTTCAAACGAAAAAAATAGCAAGTATGGAAAATGTCCAACAATATGCGATTAGCTATACATTTACTCCTCTTAATTTTACAGATGATGTTTACTTTGTCTCAGAAGCAGATGGTGAGGTTTATAATTACAATGTTGAACGCTACCGTAGTCTGACAAGTGAACATTTGCAAGTGACAGATCTACAAGCCGACAGAGAAAACGTATCGCTCTTAGCAAAAACGAACGCTTCAAATATTACTGTCTCTCAACAGGCAAAATTACGCAGCCCCCATCATTCATTAGCTAATTTAACCATTGAACAAGAAACAAATAAACTCATACAAAGCGTGCCATTAACAGTAGAAGAGCAAAACTCTTATACCTTTGAAAAAACAGTTCTCGTACAACAGTATCAAAAAGAAGAAGCAATACCTGAAATTGACCTACAAACATTGACTTTCCCAACTTTTGAAACATGCTTACAACGCTCCAGTGAAGAATGGGCGACTCTATGGAAAAAAGCAGGGATCCAAATCACAGGTGATCTCATGTCGCAAAAATTAGTAAACTTGCATACTTACCATCTATTGGTATCTGCCTCACCTAATGGAAACCAAGGATTAGATGCTTCCATAGCTGCCCGCGGACTTCATGGCGAAGCCTATCGTGGTCATATTTTCTGGGATGAGTTATTTATCTTTCCATTTTATATCCTTCATTTCCCAGAAACGGTTAAACAATTATTGCTGTATCGCTATAAACGCCTCGAAATGGCTAAAAAAGAGGCAAACGAAGCTGGTTACCAAGGTGCAATGTTTCCTTGGCAATCAAGTTTAGATGGTTCTGAACAATCACAAGAATTGCATCTAAATCCTTTAAGCAAACAATGGGAGGAAGACAATAGTCGTTTACAGCGCCATGTTTCCCTAGCTATCGCTTATAATATTTGGCTGTACTGGCACAATACCCAAGATGTGTCCTTCATGAAAGCTTACGGCTTAGAAATGCTTTTAGAAATTGCGCATTTTTGGGAAAGTACCGCTGTTTATAACACAGCAACAAAACGTTATGAGATTAGTCATGTGATGGGCCCTGATGAATTCCACGAAACTTACCCTGGGGCAAAAGAAAGCGGGTTAAAAAATAACGCTTATACCAATATGATGGTCACATGGTTATTTGAAGAAATTGAACGGCTAAAAGATGAATTCTCAGCAAAAGATTTTGCTCTCGTTCAAGAAAAAACTGGCGTCACTGATAAATTACTAGAAAAAATGGATGAAATTAAGCACCAATTAACTTTAGAAATTAACGAGGACGGTATCATTGCTCAATTTAATGGCTATTTTGATTTAAAAGATTTAGATTGGCAATATTATAAAGAAAAATACGGCAATATTTACCGCATGGATCGTATTCTTAGCGCTGAAGGGAAATCAGCGGATGATTATAAAGTAGCTAAACAAGCGGACAGTTTAATGATATTTTACAATTTTTCTAAAGAACAAGTGACAAATATTTTGAAGGACTTAAACTACCAAGTACCCGCTGACTATGTACAAAAAAACCTTAACTATTATTTAGCGCGAACTTCTCACGGTTCGACTTTGTCTCGGGTGGTCCATGCCCAACTGGCTGCTATGGTCGGTGAGCAAGAATTATCATGGCAATTATACCAAGAAGCGCTGTATTCCGACTATCGCGATATCCAAGGTGGAACCACCGCCGAAGGGATCCACGCTGGCGTAATGGCTGCCACTTTATATATCCCATTAACCACTTTTGCAGGCTTAGATATACGTAAAGATACCCTCCGTTTTGCGCCCAATTTGCCACAAGCTTGGACAAATATCCGATTTTGTATGACGATCCGTGGTATCGATTTTACTGTTTCTGTTTCACATGAAACAATGTCTATTACTGCAACACAAGATACTGTGATTGAAATGAATCACAAAAAAATCCATTTAACAGCGAATAAGGAAACCACTATTACCTACTAAATAAGGAGAATATAACTATGAAGAAAGGGTTTGTATTTGATCTAGATGGTGTCATCACAGATACGGCTAATTTACATTATATCGCTTGGAAAGACTTAGCAGAAATTTTAGGAATCGAAATTGATCTTGACTTTAACGAACAGCTCAAAGGCGTCGATCGTATGACCTCTTTAGAAAAAATCCTAACATATGGCGGAAAAGAAAAAGATTTTTCTGTAGCACAAAAAGAAACACTAGCAGAAGAAAAAAATAAACACTATGTAGAATTACTACAAGATTTAACGCCTAAAAACTTGTTGCCCGGTTTTAAAGAATTTTTAGATGCTGCTCGAGCACGTCAGGTGCCTTGTGTTGTCGCCTCAGCTTCAAAAAATGCCCCTTTTATTTTACAAAAGTTAGAAGTTTTTGACGAATTTACTGCCATCGTGGATCCAGCTTCGTTAACAAAAGGGAAACCAGACCCAGAAATTTTTATTCGCGCAGCTCAATCTATCGATATTACTCCCGAAGAAGCAGTAGGATTTGAAGATGCTCAAGCCGGCATTGAAGGGATCAAAGCCTGCGGAATGTTTGCCGTCGGGGTAGAGACAACGCAACCTTTAGAGCAAGCGGATTTACGCGTCAAACAATTAAATGAACTTTCAGTTGATGAATTACTGCAAAAATAGAAAATTGCTTTTCCTTTTTACTATGATTATAATAAACTACGAGGAGGCAACCTTTCGATGAATAAATTCAAAGAAATATTTCAAGACTTAGAACAAAAAATATTATCTGAAGAATACCCGCCTCATTCTTTGCTTCCCAGTGAAAATCAGCTGATTAAAGTATACGATGTCTCTAGAGAAACCGTACGTAAAGCATTAAATCTACTGCGAGATGCTGGTTATATCCAAAAAAAACAAGGAAAGGGGTCCATTGTTTTAAATATTAGTCGCTTAGATTTTCCCATCTCTGGCTTAACCAGTTTTAAAGAGCTACAATCTACTAAACACATCTCTAGTGAAACGAATGTAGTCGAACTACGCAAAATTGCTGTTTCTGTAAAACTGCATGAGATTACTGGATGGCCAGTAGCCAAAGAAGCATGGAAACTAGTTCGGCAACGTAAAATAAATAACGAAGTGGTCATTTTAGACAAGGACTATCTTCTTTTTGATATTGTGCCAGAATTACCTAAAGACAAAGCACAAGATTCTATTTACAATTACTTTGAAAATGAGTTGGATTTAGATATTGCTTATGCTCAAAAAGAAATCACGGCTGACCCTGTTAATAAAGAACTCCGTAACTTAATGGACTTACATGCAGAAGACCGTCATGTTGTTACAGTCAGAAGCTTAGTCTATCTAGAAGATACGCGCTGTTTTGAATACACAGAATCCATTCACCGTTTAGACAAATTTCGCTTCGTTGATTTTGCTAGAAGAAGAAAGATATAAAAATAGAGGATCAATCTACTATTAAGATTGGTCCTCTATTTTTATGTTTATTATTTCGCGTATTCAGTAGCACGCGTTTCTCTTATAACGGTAACTTTGATATTTCCTGGATAGTTTAATTCATCTTCAATTTTCTTACGGATATCACGAACCAAACGAATCGCATCCATATCATTTATTTCTTCTGGCTTAACCATCACACGTATTTCACGTCCTGCTTGTACAGCAAAACTATAAGAAACCCCTGCAAAACTGTTAGAAATGTTTTCCAAGTTTTCCAAACGGCGAATATAATTTTCTAATGATTCACTTCTTGCCCCTGGTCTAGCTGCAGAAAGTGCATCTGCCGCAGCTACTAAAACAGAAATGACCGAAGTTGCTTCTGTATCTCCGTGGTGTGAGGCAATTGCATTAATGACGACGGGATCTTCGCCATATTTAGCAGCTAATTCCGCCCCAATTTGCACGTGTGAACCTTCCACTTCGTGATCTATTGCTTTTCCTATATCATGCAAAAGACCCGCGCGTTTAGCTAATTGGACATCTTCGCCTAATTCAGCAGCCAAAACGCCAGTTAATTTTGCCACTTCAATCGAGTGTTGCAAAACATTTTGGCCATAACTCGTTCGAAAATGCATACGACCTAATACTTTAATCAAGTCTGGATGCATACTATGTACCCCTATGTCAAAAACGGTTTGTTCCCCGTATTCGCGGATACGCCCGTCCATTTCTTTGCGAGCCTTTTCAACCATCTCTTCAATCCGAGCTGGATGGATACGTCCATCTTGAATTAATTTTTCTAATGCCATGCGTGCTGTTTCGCGACGAATTGGATCAAAACCTGATAATACCACTGCTTCTGGTGTATCATCGATAATTAAATCAATCCCTGTCAAAGTTTCAAGTGTACGGATATTACGTCCCTCGCGGCCGATGATCCGCCCTTTCATGTCATCATTGGGCAGAGTAACTACAGAAGCGGTCGTTTCAGAAACTTGGTCGGCAGCAGAGCTTTGAATAGCTAAAGATAAAATATTTTTTGCTTTACGATCTGCTTCATCTTTGGCCCGCTGTTCTGATTCTTTCACCATTGCAGTTAATTCATGATCCAACTCTTCTTCTGTGGATTTCATGATCATCTCTTTGGCATCTTCTTTTGACAACGCGGCAACTCTTTCTAGTTCGCTTTGTTGTTTTTGAATCGTTTCTTCAATCTCTTTTTCTCGCTCGTCAATTAATTGTTGTTTTTCACTGACATTATTTTCCTTATCCGTCAATGATTGTTCACGTTTCTCCAAAGAATCATCTTTTCGATCAAGTAATTGTTCTCTTTGCAGTAAGCGATTTTCTTGCGATTTTAATTCACGTTTATTTTCTTTCAACTCACTTTCAATTTCTGACCGGTATTGCTGATTTTCTTCCTTAGCTTCTAACAACGTTTCCTTTTTCAGAGTTTCTGCTTCTTTTTTTGCACTAGACAAAATACTGTCAGCGCTTTGATTAGCAGCGTCTATCCCTTTTTGATAACGAGATTTTGTATAAAAAACTCCGCATAAAAGTCCGACAATTAAACCGATGATAGCGAGGAGAATGTTAAGTCCCATTGGTAAATCACCTCCATACTATCTTTTTATTTTCAAATTTTGTAGTTTTTTGATAAACATACTTACAAATAAATTACCAATATGCCTACTTGCATATGTGTGTAATACACACAATTTAATTCTAATGTTTGTAGTAAGGAGTGTCAACTTAAAAAATAAGAGATGTTGACTAATTAATTGTCTGCTTTACTTATTTCAACCTAAAAAAACGCTTTTTATGGTAATTATAGTTACCACAAAAAGCGCAATATTGTTTAATTTTTTTCTGCTTGTTCTTCTAAGGGAAGTTCTTCTTGTCCTTCCTCTACTTCTGAGTCATCTTCAGTTCCAATACCAAAAGCATTACGAACACGAGTTGATATTTCAGCAACCATCTCAGGGCGATCTTTCATATATTTTTTCGCGTTCTCCCGCCCTTGTCCAA
This sequence comes from Tetragenococcus sp., assembly GCA_030462125.1. Classification (GTDB taxonomy): domain Bacteria; phylum Bacillota; class Bacilli; order Lactobacillales; family Enterococcaceae; genus Tetragenococcus. The sequence continues at coordinate 1,965 of JAKDZT010000014.1, read as the reverse complement.
TCCGGTCTTCCTTATAAGAATACCAGGCGCCAGCTTTATCAATGATGTCTTTTTCTACGGCCATATCCAATAATTCACCAACTTGTGAAATACCTTCACCATACATAATATCGACTTCTGCTATTTTAAATGGGGGAGCAACCTTATTTTTTACAACTTTAAGTTTAGTACGGTTACCAATAATATCTGTACCCGTTTTTAATTGTTCAGCACGACGAACTTCTAAACGAACCGTTGAATAAAATTTTAGTGCACGCCCACCAGGTGTCGTTTCCGGACTTCCGAACATCACACCGACTTTTTCCCGAATTTGATTAATGAAAAAAGCGATCGTTTTGGTTTTATTAATCGAACCGGACAATTTACGTAAGGCTTGTGACATCAAACGGGCTTGTAAACCGACGTGGGCATCTCCCATTTCGCCATCAATTTCAGCTCTTGGAACTAAGGCAGCCACAGAATCGACTACCACAATGTCAACTGCCCCACTTGAAACTAACGCATCAGCAATTTCCAAGCCTTGTTCACCAGTATCTGGTTGTGATAATAATAATTCATCAATGTTAACACCCAAGTGTTCTGCATATTGCGGATCCAGTGCATTTTCTGCATCAATAAAAGCCGCTGTGCCCCCTTGCTTTTGTACTTCAGCTACAGCATGTAAGGCAACGGTTGTTTTACCCGAACTTTCAGGTCCATATACTTCTACAATACGACCTCGTGGGTAGCCGCCGACTCCTAATGCAACGTCTAACGCAAGTGAGCCACTAGGGATAGTTGAAATTCGTTGATCTGCTTTTTCTCCCAATTTCATTATAGCGCCCTTGCCAAAATTCTTCTCAATTTTTTTTAATGCAGTATCTAGTGCTGCTTTACGGTCATCTGCCAATTAAGATAAACCTCCTTATATTGTTAAAACCTACTTATTTACTCATTCAATTGTATACCTATCATAGTCTTTTTTTGGAAAAAAAGCAAGGAAAAAGCGAACAAATATTCGTATTCATTCTATTAACTTTCTTCGTAATAAATCTAATCCTGTCATTACCGCGCTATGACGAACGTAGTTTCTATCATGGGCAAAATGATATAAATGGCTTTCTACGCCTTCCTTGGTTGCTAGGCCAATCCAAACAGTTCCTGCTTCTTGTCCTTCCAATGAATCAGGGCCTGCTACTCCGGTAAAAGAAAGTCCAAAGTCGCTACCCGCTAGTTTTCTAGCTTGCAGTGCCATTGCTTCTGCACATTCTTTACTAACCGTTCCATATCTTTCTAACATCGCAGAATCAAGCGCAAGAAATTGAGCCTTCGTATGTTCTGAATAGGTGACAAAACCTCCAGAATATACTTCAGAAACACCAGAAATTTCTCCTAATGTCGCTTGAAAACTACCCGCAGTTAAACTTTCCGCGGCTGTTACTGTTTGTTGTCGTTTTTTTAATAAATCAACCACAACTTGCGCCAATGAATTATTTTCTCCGTAACCATAAAAATAATCGCCAACTCGTTTTAAGATTTCTCTTTCTAATTGATCAAGTTTTTGCTTCCCTTTACTTTCATCTAACGTGCTCACTGTCAAACGTAAAGTAACTTCATTAGGTTTAGCATAGGACGCAAGCGTAGGATTTGTTTGTTGTTGAATCAGATCCGCCAATTTAGTAACAAGCTCTGATTCTCCAATGCCATAAAAACGTAACACGCGTGAAATCAACTGTTCGTCTTGCTGAAAATGCCGTTGCAATAAAGGAATCGCTTCGTCAAAAAACATCGGTTTTAATTCATTTGGTGGGCCAGGCAATAATAGATAAGATGGACCTGTTGGAACCTGATAGAAAATACCCACGGCTAAGCCAGTACTATTTTGTAAAGATTCGCCATCTTTAAAAACTAACGCCTGTAAGCGATTATTTTCTGTCATTGGTCGTTCTCGTTTTTCAAAAAATGCTAATAAGTTTTGATAACCCC
>JAKDZT010000104.1 GCA_030462125.1 Tetragenococcus sp. | reverse complement strand
CCGTCGTCTTTATCCCTTGGGTCACACCCCCAGTTATCAGTGGTTATCTCGCTACGGCAGGCGATTGGCGCGCACCGATTTTGCAAATCATTTTGATTGCGCTGGGCGTCATCATTTACTTGCCGTTTCTAAAAGTGAGCGAACGCGTATTGAAACGACAAGCTGAAATGAACAATTAAATTTTGAAATACAAAGCAGCAAGGATGAATGGATTCTTGCTGTTTTGTTTGTTGTAGCAGCGATGAACGAACAAAAGAAGCCTAAAACACTATTCGTTCAGGGGGTGAATGAGTAGTGAAAAGCGAAAACACTGTTCGTTCAGTGGCTGAACGACTAGTGAAAAACAGAAACAATGTTCGTTCAAGCGTTGAATAAACAGTGAAAAGAAGGAGTAGTGTTCATTCAGCTTTTTTCATTGAGAGTTACTTTTGGCGTTTGTTGATAATCGGCGTTATAATTATTTTGTAGATAATTTATTTAGGAGCGTGAGTAAGTATGGACAAGAAGGAAAAAGTCGATTTACTAAAAGAAATGATTGAAGTTAAATCTGTGAACGGCGATGAAAAAGATGTTGCAAAAATTTTAAAGAAAGTGCTGGATAAAGCTGGCATTGAAAATGAAATTTTACCTTTTGGTGATAATCGGGCAAACTTAGTAGCGACATTGGGTGAAGGCAAGCCTGTATTAGCTGTTTCCGGCCATATGGATGTGGTTGAAGTTGATAGAGAAAACTGGGATACCGATCCATTTCAATTAGTTGAAAAAGATGGCATGTTTTATGGTCGTGGCGTGACAGACATGAAAGCCGGATTAGCGGCATTAGTTATTTCGATGGTTGAATTAAAAGAAGCTGGAACACCGATTCATGGTACCATCAAATTATTAGCAACTAGTGGCGAAGAAGTGGGGCAATTAGGTGCTCAAAAATTGACGGAACAAGGCTATGTGAAAGATGTTGATGTCCTAATGATTGCTGAACCAAGTGGCTATCGCTGTGTTTATGCCAATAAAGGGGAACTAAACGTCACTGTTGATTCAACCGGACAAGCGGCTCATAGCTCCATGCCTAAAGCTGGCATTAATGCAGTTGAGCATTTGCTTCATGTGTTGAACAATGTGGAAGAAAAAATCAATAAAGCTACGGATGGCATTAATAACGATGTATTAGGTGCTACGTTATTCAACATTGATGTTATTCATGGTGGTAATCAAATCAATGCAGTTCCGGCAGCTGCTCAAGCTGAAATTAACATGCGAACCATCCCTGAATTTACCAACGATCAGTTAGAAGCCATCTTTAAAGAAGTGATTGATGAATATAATAAACAAACGGAAGCGCAAATTGATTATTCAGTAACAATGAACACCATTGCAATTACCGGCAAAGAAGATTCTTCTCTGATTAAACTTATTCAAAAAATTGCAACACCTTACTTACAACAACAAGAAATGTCAGAAGAAGAAATAAAAGAAGCGAAAAAATCAGCAGAACTAACTGGATTGAAGTTTTCAAAGGACGAAATTATAACTTTGGGTATGTCTGGCGGGACAGATGGTTCCAAGTTCTTGATTGATCAGCCGAATGGCTTTGATTATGTAATGTTTGGTCCAGGAAATGATACCATGCATAAAGATAACGAAAGTATAGACAAAAATATGTACTTTGATTATATTGATATTTATAAACAACTGTTTAGAGAATATTTGAGTTAGTTTTTACATTAAAACAGGTTAAAGCAAGTGAGCTTGACTTAATGAAAAGTCGTTCACTTGCTTTTTTTATTGAAAATATTAAATGAACTTCTTACAAAACTGACCTATCGAGGATCATCAACGGTTGGGAATTTTCCCACAAAGTAAGAAAAATATAGAAACGAGAAGTACCGTCCCATTCACTTTGTAAGCCCTATCATTCACGAGAAAATTTGCTACACTTAAATCAGTAAAACGATTGCAAATTAATTTATGAGGAAGTGAAAGAGTAATGATGCAAAAAATTCAACGCTTCGGCGGAGCCATGATCGTGCCTGTTTTGTTACTTGCATTTAATGGGATCGTCTTAGCTTTATCTACTGTCTTTCAAAACCCCGATATTGTTGGTTCCATTGCTACAGAAGGTACCTTTTGGAATAACATTTGGGGCGTAATTGAAGAAGGCGGTTGGACGGTATTCAATAATATGGAGCTACTTTTTGTTATTGGACTCCCGATTAGCCTAGCCCAAAAAGCGAGTGCCCGAGCAGTACTAGAATCATTTGTCATTTATATGACATGGAACACTTTTTTGAATGCAATTTTAAATACATGGAATTTTGGTGTTGATCTAAGTGATCCAGAAGCTATAGGAATTAAAAATATCGGCGGCGTTACCACTCTTGATACAAGTATTATCGGAGCCATTTTATTAGCGGGTGTGGCGATTTATCTACATAACCGATTTTACGATGCTGTATTGCCTGAATGGTTAGGTGTTTTTTCCGGATCCTCATTTGTTGTTATTTTAGGCTTTATTACAGCATTACCGTTAGCCTTCTTAGCTGCTTGGGGTTGGCCACCTATTCAAGATGGTATTGCCCAGCTGCAAGGATTTATGGCATCAAGCGGAACAGCTGGTGTGGGTATTTATGTATTCTTAGAACGAATTTTGATACCGACTGGGCTACACCACTTTATTTATCAACCATTTGATTTAGGACCGGCTGTTGTACAGGGAGGAACAATAAATTATTGGTTTGAACATTTATCAGAAATTGCCAACTCCACTGATTCTTTAAGAGAACTTTTCCCGGGAGGAGGTTTTCAATTCCAAAATGTTTCAAAAGTATTTGCACCAATTGGAATTGGAGGAGCTTTTATAGTAACATCCAAACCGGAAAATCGGAAAAAGACAATGGCTTTAGTTATCCCCACAGCACTTACTGCAATTTTATCAGGTATTACGGAACCATTTGAATTTACTTTCTTGTTCCTAGCTCCGCAGTTATTTTTTGTCCATGCGTTGTTGGCTGCATCAATGAGTATGATTATGTACGCATTGGGCGTGTCAGCTTCTATCGGAGGTGGCTTTATTGCTAATTTCTCGCAGTTTATTTTACCGATGTGGGCTAATCATAAGGACGCTATCTTTATATTCTTAGGTGTAGGGCTCGCTTTTTCTGTAATTTATTTCTTTCTTTTCCGTTGGGCCATTACTCGGTTTAATATAAAAACGCCTGGTCGTGAAGATAGTGGCGAAGTCAAAATGTATACTAAAGAAGATTTTAAGGAAAAACAAGCGGCAGGCGGCGTGGCCATGTCTAGTGTAAGAGAAAGTGATAACCCAAATGCTCAGAAAGCCAGTCAGTTTATAGAAGGCTTAGGTGGAGCAGAGAACATTACAGACGTCACAAACTGTGCGACTAGGCTGCGTGTTTCAGTCGCAGATGAAGGAAAAGTATTAGATGATGATTTCTTTAAAGGAGGCGGTGCGCACGGAATAGTACGAAACGGAAAAGCATTCCAAGTTATTGTTGGACTTGATGTTCCGAAGGTAAGAGAATTTTTCGAGGAAATTGTAGAAGACGAAAATAAAGATTATGAAGGAGACGAATAAATTTATGACTTTGAAAAAACAATCAATCGTAGTAGCAGGCGGCGGCAGTACATTTACACCAGGGATTGTTATGATGTTGTTAGAAAATCTAGACAAATTCCCCATTCGTTCACTGAAATTTTATGATAATGACGCCAAGCGGCAAAAGCAAGTAGCCGATGCTACAGAAGTGATTATCAAAGAACGGGCACCAGAAATTGAATTTAAAGCAACGACTGATCCGAAAGAAGCTTTCACTGATGTCGATTTTGTTATGGCACACATCCGCGTCGGCAAATACGCCATGCGTGAAAAAGATGAAAAAATTCCTATGAAATACGGTGTTATCGGACAAGAAACTTGTGGTCCGGGTGGCATTGCTTATGGCATGCGTTCCATAGGTGGCGTTTTAGAAATTATTGATTATATGGAAAAATATTCACCTGATGCATGGATGTTAAATTACTCCAATCCTGCAGCAATTGTGGCCGAAGCAACAAGAAGGTTACGTCCTGATAGCAAAATTATTAACATTTGTGATATGCCAGTGGGAATTGAAATCCGTATGGCTGAAGTACTTGGCCTAGAATCTCGTAAAGAAATGAACGTTCGGTATTACGGGTTAAATCATTTTGGTTGGTGGACCGACATTCGTGATAAAGATGGGAATGACTTAATGCCACAACTCATTGATTGGGTCAAAGAACATGGATATGTTACGCCAAGTGAGCTTGAAGGAACTTCCGATGAAGAAATAGAGCCAAGTTGGGCCTACACTTTTGGCAAAGCCAAGGAAGTACAGTGGCTAGACCCAGATACATTACCGAATACGTATTTGAAATATTACTTTTACCCACAAGATGAAGCCGAACACAGTGATATCAATTATACGCGGGCGAATGAAGTTATGGATAACCGGGAAAAACATGTATTTAGTGAATGTAATCGAATTTCCAATATAAAAACAGCAGAAGATGCCAAATTAGTGGCAGATGATCATGCTAGCTATATCGTTGACTTAGCTCGCGCGATTGCTTATAACACTAAAGAACGTATGCTGTTGATTGTGCCAAACCACGGGGCAGTAGAAAATTTTGACGCAGAAGCCATGGTAGAAGTTCCTTGTATCGTAGGATCACAAGGTCCAGAACCTATGACCCAAGGTTCGATCCCTCGCTTCCAAAAAGGGTTGATGGAACAACAAGTTGCCGTCGAAAAATTAGTGGTTGAAGCTTGGATTGAAGGATCTTACCAAAAATTATGGCAAGCTCTTACGTTATCTCGCATCGTGCCAAATGCGCGGGTAGCAAAACAAATTATGGATGACTTAATTGAAGCGAACCAAGATTTCTGGCCTGAGTTAAAATAACAGAATAAAGGATAAGTTCCCGGATGATAAAAACGTCTGGGAGCTTTTTTTAATAAGGTTTAAAACAGATGAATAACATTTTTAGTTGCACTTCCGCCTTGTGTTACAATGAAAACACAAAAAAATGGAGGCGGAATTTTTGAATATAGAAACTTTAATTAATAAACATTATGATGACCTAAACGAAAACGATCAACATATAACAAAATATATTATAAACCATGAAGAAGAATGTAAACATTTATCTATTACGCAACTGGCGGCGGCTACATTAACGTCAAAATCTTCTATTTTACGTTTTACTCAGAAGTTAGGCTTTTCGGGATTTAGCGAATTCAAATATACGTTAAGACAACAAAAATCACCAAAACAACAGGAACAAAAATCTTTTGTAGCTATGCAACAAGAAGATTTATTACAAACGGCGAAAATCTTTAGCCAACAAAATGTTGCCCCTGCTTTACAAGCCTTTGACCAAGCAGAATCAATTTATTGTTACGGCACTGGCTGGGGACAACGTGACGTTTTGAAAAATTTTATGCGGAGCGTTATCCCACTGCAACGTTTCCCGATTCATTTACAGTCACAAAAAGAATTAAGAATTGTCTTAGATGGATCCATAACAGAAAACGATTTGATGATTATACTTTCACTGAGTGGAGAAAATAAACCCCAAGAAGATATTTTAAATCGTATGAAATTAGCAAATATTCCTATTCTATCCATTACTAATATGAGTAGAAATCGGTTAGCTTCCAAGGCTACTTATAATTTATATTATCAGTCCACAGAAATTGGCGAAGACACCCATGAAATTTTCAGCATGATGCCGCTATTTCAAATTATGGACTTGTTCTATCGGGCGTATGTGGATTACAAGCAAATTGATTTGGAGCAATTGTAGATAAAGCTTAGCAAATTAAGATAAAAAAGTGAGCAAAACATCATAAGATGTATTTTTGTTCACTTTTTTAGAGTTATTTTCGCTGTTTTGCATATGTGGGTGGTGAAGGTTAATTTCATCTCTTTTTCAGGTTGGTATAGGCATGTTTGTCACGCAATATTTTTTAACGACGAACTGGTTTCTACTATTATAATAGCCGCAAACAACAATTTGGCTGTCTTCTTTTGCATCATACAAAAAATTAAGTGAGTGGCTGGCGATCAAACAACTTACATCACTAATTTTAAAATGGACAAGTGGATGAGTGCTCAGCTTTAGCACTTTTATTTTTGAT
>JAKDZT010000103.1 GCA_030462125.1 Tetragenococcus sp. | reverse complement strand
AAATAGTGTGAAACATAAAGAGCTAATTTAAAATGTTTCATGCACCACTAGTGATAATATCTGTTTAATTTACCAAGTCTAGATCAAATGGATATATCAATAATCCGATGATACAACGATTGATAAGGCCTACTATCAACTATTCCATATCGCAGAAAAAATACATCATTGATCACCCAAATTAGTTATTCATAGAATTTTAAAATTCATTCAAATTCATTAAATACACTATCTTAATGATTAAATTGCCAAGGAACTGCTGTTTTCTGTAACACTTCATTTAATTCTTCGACATTTTTTTTACCTTTAGTTCTCATCCATTCTCTAGCTGCTTTTTCTCCTTCTGTTACAAATACTTCTACACCATCCGCCCATGTCGCACGGCCGCATAATACGCCATTAAAAGTGGAGCCTCCTTTTTTAGCGAAGCGCAACGTTTCTTGAAACATATCAGCAGTAACACCTGCACTTAAAAAGATAAAAGGAAGAGTAGTTGATCGCGCTTGTTCTTCAAAATATCCAAGAGCTTCCTTTTGTGTGTAAGCTGACTCTTTTTTGGCATAGCCTTCAACATAAGCCATATTTACGGGAACTTCTACTTTTAATACATCGACACCGTAACAAGACTTCGAAAATTCTTTCATTGCTTCATTAACTTTATGCGGCTTTTTTAAAGCAAATTCTTTTGTGCTATTATCGGGATCAAAAGCATCATAAGTAACTAACTCTAAGAAAAAAGGTATCTCTTCGGTTTGACACTCTGCGCCGATTCTTTCAACAAAGGCTTGTTTTTGTTGATTAATTTTCTCAGTTTCATCCACATCGTAATAAAGTAAAAATTTACAAGCATCTGCGCCTTGATCTTTGAGACGTTGGACAGACCATCCAGGTAAAAGATCAGGCAATCGTCCAGGAACCGTTGTATCATAACCCGTTTGTTCATAAGCTAACAACTCACCTGCATTAACATCTTTGACCTTAGCTGCTGACAAACCGTACTCCGGGTCCAATAAAATTGCTGAAGTATACGGCGTTAACTCAGAAGAAACGATTTCCTTAAAGTTTTCAATCTGTTTAGTAGTTACTGGTTCATCTTGGAATTTATTTATCATTTTTTTTAAAGCACCTCGTTGGTCGATTGCTAAGGCGCTAATAATATGATTTTCATCGCTTAATTTCTTCATATATTTTTGTTTATCCATCATTTCGTACCTCTTTTAATTAAACTTCTTTTACTTGAACTCGTTTTATTAATGCTGAATAATTTTGCATATTCACATGCCCAGTTCTTTTTTCCTGCGCGTTCAGCATTCCCAATACATTCCCGTGTTTTAATATCTCCTCATCACTTTGTTGCATCTCTAGAGCTTGTGTTAATCCCGCAACAGTGGCGTCACCTGATCCTACTGGATTAGTTACATCAATTTGAGGAATTGTTACTTGATAAAATGTATTAAAATGTTTAACAAATGCGCCATCCGCCCCCATTGAAACAACAATCCATTCGACCCCATTAAATAAAGGATTTGTTAAAACATGTTTTAAACTTTCTGAATCGTTTTCAATTGATTTTCCAAGTAAAGCAGCCAATTCTTCAATATTAGGTTTAATTAATAAGGGCTTTGCTTTACTGGCTAATACTTTTTGCAAACTAGTACCCGAACTATCCAACACTACGGGCTTGTGTTGCTTATTACACAAACTGATCATTTTTTCATAGTAATCCTCTGGCAGCCCAGCAGGCAAACTACCTGAAAAAGATAATATGTCTGCTTGCGTGATTAAGTGTGCAAAATATGATAAAAAACGTTCTTCTTCACTTTCTGAGATTATTGGTCCTTTTTCTAAAATTTCCGTTTGTTTTCCTTCATGCAATATCGCAATACAATTACGCGTTTGACCATTAATTGTAAAAAAGTCATGGGAAATTTTATTATTTTCTAACTCTGACTGAATAAATTCACCTAAATGGCCGCCAATCATGCCACTTGCTAAAACATTCGCTCCAGCTTGCTGCAAGACTCTAGCAACATTTAATCCTTTACCTCCGGCTGTTTTTGTTGTATTGGTGACACGATTCACTGTATCCAACTTGAAATTTTCCAAAGGATAGGAAATATCAACTGAAGGGTTCATTGTCACAGATATAATCATATCTTTACCTCCTGATATTTTTAATGAAAAAGTGCAGCGGCTTCATACAAGCTGGGCGCTATAGCTATAGTTCTTCTCTTATCTTCTTCGTCTGGCGTTACCCAATCTGGTATCATAATCACATTGATTCCAGCCTGTATAGCCGCCTCGACTCCACTTTTGGCATCTTCGAATACTACCGTCTCTTCTTTGCTTGCTTGAGCTATTGTTAAAGCACGCAAATAAATATCTGGGGCCGGCTTATTACTACAGACTTCTTCCCCACTGATAATTTCACAAAAAAAGTTTTCAATTTTTGCTATTTGCAATACTCTCATCGCCACTTTTTTTGAAGAAGAAGTAGTAATGTAGCATTTCTTACCCTTTTCATTTAACTCTGTTAAAAAATCTAACGCTCCCTTTTTTAAAGATAAGTGACCTTTTTCAATAGCTAGCTGAAAAAGAGCCATCGATTCATTAAAAATTTTTTGGCCTAGTTTTTTATCACCAGTTAATTTCTGTAGCTTATAAACTGTATCGTCAAAACCTCTTCCGATATAACGTATATGCTCTTTCATGCTATAAGAATAGCCATATTTACTTAGAACTTGATATCGTGTTTCATAATAAAGCTTTTCAGTATCAAATAATAAGCCATCCATATCGAAAAAGAAGATCTCTTTTTGGTGTTTTAACTCTTTCATTAATCGTGATATTCTCCACGATTCCATTTTTCGATAAACTCATCAAAGAAATGAGAATCTTCTTGTTCAGGACGATTTTCTTCTATCTGGTCGATTTTAGCAATCAGTTGTTTATTTTCTTCCGTTTCTTTATATTTTGCCTCAATGAAAGCTTTGATTGTATCGCAAATCAAAAATTCACCAGATATTTTCCCTCCAAATCCAATAACATTAGCATTTAATTCTTCTTTAGCATAAACTGCACTAGACATATCACGGACCAGAGCAGAACGAATACCAGGAACTTTATTTGCTGCAACATTAATTCCAACGCCTGTACCGCAAATACATACTCCCAAGTCAGCATCTCCATTTGCTACGGCTTCACCTACTTTTTTCCCGTAGATTGGATAATGTGTGCGAGTGTAATCATAAGCTCCTACATCTAATACTTCATATCCTTCATCTTTCAAAAAGTCTGATACAGCAATTTTAGTATCTGTCACAATATGATCATTACCTATTGCAATTTTCATGATTCAATCCCTCTTTCTTTACTTTATTTTTATGCCATTTTGTTTAACATATCAACACGAACTTGATGTCTTCCACCATCATAACCTGCTTGTAAGAATTCTTTGACAATGTTTTTTGCCAAAATTGGACCTGTAACAGCAGAACCTAATGTAATTAACCGGCAGTTATTATGTTTACGTGTCATAAATGCAGAACGTTCGTCAGAAACTTCAGCTGCTATTATTCCTTTAACTTTCGTAGCTGCCATAAAACTACCAGCTCCGTAGCCATCGATCTCAATCCCTAAGCTATCCTCATCTTTTAATAAATCTTGGGCAATAGCTAAAGTTGACTCAACAAAGTCACTAGCAGCTTGTTCACTTTTGTCGACTACTTCATATCCTTCATCTATTAAATACGACTTAATTGTGTCTTTCAATTCCATCCCTTGCTCATCTGAACCGATTACAACTCTCATCTTACTTCCTCCTTCATAATTTTTTCAAGTTTCAACTACAATTATAAAACTAAAACAATCAGATGTAAACAATATCATCGTAAATAATGCTTAACTTTGATTGAATATTATTATTGACAAACAACGAAAACGGTTTAAAATGATAGTAGAGTGTTCGTTATAAACATAATCGGACTTTTACGAAAGGAGGTTTTCAATGATTACGTTCGATAATTTATTTACAAAGACACGTATTTATATTTCAAACAAGAAAAAAAAAGGAGATGTATTTACAGAAGTTTATGAAGATTTATTAAAGCAGGATTGTGTAACAAAAGATTTTCTGGAAAACTTATGTGAACGGGAACAAAATTACCCCACGGGGATAGATTTAAAACCAATAGATTCAGGACTTCCTAATATAGCTATTCCCCATACTGAGAGTCAATTTGTTAAAACTAGTGGAATCGTTCCAATAAAATTAAACCATCCTGTAGACTTTTATAATATGATTAACCCAGAAGAAAAGATTCCTGTTTCATTTTTATTTATGATATTAAATCAAAATGGGCAAGAACAAACAGGACTACTTGCTTCCATCATGGATTTTATTAATTCATGCGATAAAAATGAATTAGATGCTTTTTTTCAAATGGAAGATCCTGAACAACTATTTAATTTTTTAAAAAATAATTTTAGAGGAGTAATTGCAAATGATTAAAATTTTAGCTGCTTGCGGAGCCGGAGTAAACACCAGCCATCAAATTAAGAGCGCATTAGAAAACGAAATGAAAAAAAGAGGCTATCAAGTCTCGGTGGATACGACTATGATCAAAGACATTAATCAAGACAAATTAGGTCATTATGATATTTTCGCACAAATTGCTAACACTGACCTTGGTTTTGATGTTACCATCCCTGTTGTTGATGCTGGCGCTATCCTCTATCGTGTTCCTGCAATGGCAGAACCTGTTTACCAAGATTTAGAAAATAAAATTAAAGAACTCAATGGAAAGTAACATGAATGAAAGGAGGTGGGGCATAACATGGATTTTATTATAGATATAGCCAATAAAATTTTTCAACCGCTAATTGATTTAGGTGCAGCACCAATGATGGCGATCGTTTTAACACTTATCGCCTTGCTTTTTAAGGTAAAACCTTCTCGTGCACTAGAAGGTGGTTTAAAATTAGGGATCGCCATTACTGGGATCGGCGCAATTATTGACATGTTGACCAATGCATTCTCAGGAGCTATGGAAGACTTTGTCGAGCTTACTGGACTTTCTTTAAATATCACTGATGTCGGCTGGGCGCCACTAGCAACAATTACCTGGGGATCACCTTACACACTTTATTTCCTATTAATTTTAGTTATTGTAAACGTTATTATGCTTATATGGAAAAAAACAAATACATTGGATGTTGATATTTTTGATGTTTGGCATCTAGCTTTTGTTGGGCTATTTTCCATTTGGGCCGGTGCTAACTTGTTGATCGCTACAGTGTTGGTTACTTTTATTGGTGTTTTAAAAATTATCAACGCCGACTTAATGAAACCAACATTCAATGATTTACTAAATGCACCGGAAAGCAGTGTAATGACAACGACACATATGAACTATATGATGAATCCTATCATCATGGTTTTTGATAAAATTTTTGATAAATTATTCCCTTGGTTGGATAAATATGATTTCGATGCCGCTAAATTGAATAACAAAATAGGTTTTTGGGGATCTAAATTTGCCATAGGGATTTATCTAGGTATTTTTGTGGGATTACTTTCTGGACAAAGTGCAACTGAAATCTTTGAATTATCCTTTACTGCCGCTGTCAGTCTAGAACTATTTTCACTTATTGGTCAATGGTTTATCGATGCTATCGAGCCCCTTTCACAAGGGATTACTGATTTCACTTCCAAACGTTTAAAGGGACGCACTTTAAATATTGGAATAGATTGGCCATTTTTAGCTGGACGTGCCGAAATTTGGGCAGCAGCAAATGTTTTAGCCCCAATTATGTTACTAGAAGCAATGATACTGCCTGGAAATGCCCTACTACCACTAGGAGGTATTATAGCTATGGGTGTTACTCCTGCATTACTTGTGGTAACTCGAGGTCGAATTATAAGAATGATTGTCATAGGTGCTATTGAGTTACCTATATTCTTATGGGCTGGTACCTTAGCAGCGCCTTTTGTTACTAATATGGCTAAAAACATTGGTGCCTTTCCCGAAGGTGTGGCTAACAGTCAATTAATTTCTCAAACAACCATGGAAGGTCCAATAGAGAAATTTTTAGGCTATCTTGTAGGTAACGCTTCACAAGGACAAGTTGAATTTATGATTTATGCAGCTCTTGCTCTTATTGCTTATTTATTAATTTTTATGTGGTATAGACGTGAAATGCGCAAACGTAATGCA
>JAKDZT010000398.1 GCA_030462125.1 Tetragenococcus sp. | reverse complement strand
GGGGCACGCCGGAAAGCGCGCAACTGCATATGGCTCGTACCGTTGCACGACGAGCGGAACGAGAAATAGTTAGCTTCCAAAAACAAGGTCAGGTAAATCCCTTTGCTTTAAAATTTGTCAATCGGTTATCAGATTATTTCTTTGCGTTAGCCCGGGTCGTTAATAGCCAAGCTGGAACAGAAGATATCCGTTATGAGCGTAGCAAAAAAGTTTTCCATACAGATCTCACAAAAGATGATATTCAATAAAAAAGCACGACAGGAGTCAGTAGAAGCGGCTCTTGTCGTACTTTTTTATTCATCTTTTCATTCTCGGAGACTGTTTGTTTTATTCGTTATCCATCTTTTTATTCTCGGAGAATGTTTTGGCGTTTCTTTATCCATCTTTTCATCCTTGGAGAACGTTTGTATTATTCGTTATCTGAACTTAATGTCTGCTACCACCAGAATCAATAGATCTTGGAGGGACGTACTTTGATATCATGACAATGAACTTCTAAGCTTGCGTTAAAGACTTTTCTCCTACTTTAAGCTAGATAAAATTAAGACTCATTTAAATCAGCAATTGTACTGTTTTCGCCAAAAATACTCTCCCAATCCCCAGTGAAATCATCCACCGCTTGAGCAATTGAGGGCATTGCTAAAGCTTGAGCAATAATATCTGGCGCAATCGTTACCGCTTGAGCCCCTTGTTCTAAGGCAGTAGTTACCTGCCCCACATTTTTAAAACTAGCAGCTACGATTTTAGTTTGACTATTACTCGCTTGTATTTCATCGGCCATAGCTTTCATAGCTTCTCTAGCATCGATATTTAAATTTTCCATACGGTTAAAATAAGGCGCGATATAATCTGCACCCGCTGCGATTGCTAAATAAGCTTGGAATTTAGTATAAATAGCCGTAGCCGTTACGTTTAACCCTTCTTTTTTTAAAGTCTTAATTACGTTTAACCCTTCACTACTTACAGGAATTTTGAAATAAATCTCTCTTCCTAATTGTTCTAATATAGCTTCTACATCTTTTAACATCCCGACTTTATCTTTTGCCACCACTTGTATATGCAATGAACGTTTTTCTCCGATCACTTCCCTGATTGCTTTCATATGTGCAAAAAAATCGATTTTTCCTTCTTTTTTTATGATCGAAGGATTAGTCGTTACACCTGCTAGTGGAAGAATAGTCTCATACTTTTTGATTGTTTCAATATTTGCAGTATCTAACAAAATTTCCATTGTAATTTGCCCCTTTAATTAAAAACCATTGAAACCGTTTCCTATAAACTTTAAAAATCAACCTTCGTTCAAAAAATTTTTCTTATCTTACGAAATAAACATAGCACAAGTATCAGAAAATCGTCAATAAACATTGTATAAAATATCACAAATTTATTTTTAAGCCAATAGTTAAGGATTTATACATTATTTATGTATAAACACAAACATCATTAAAAAATAATGAATATTTATTCGCTGATCTATTGATTAAATAAAAACGATTTGCT
>JAKDZT010000397.1 GCA_030462125.1 Tetragenococcus sp. | reverse complement strand
GACGCGGTTTTCTTTTATTGGATAGGCCCTTCAGATTTTGGGTAAATTCAAAAAACCGAACGCTATCTCTACCATCTTAAATGCTAGAAATCATTCGCTCGGTTTCATTAATTATATTATCTCTGTCAGGCTGCTATAAGTTTTGGATTTAATGCATAAGAAACGTATTCTTTCGCCTTTTCAGTAAGTTGTTCATCTGATTGATGACCAATCCCATGCACAACAAAAGGTGTTAAATAATGAGCGCCTACAAAATTCGTCGTGGCTTCTAATGGTCGCAATAACTCGGAAACATTAAATTTAACCAGCCCTTCATGTGTGTAGCCTTCTTGGTCAACGCCAGTCGTCACAGCGGGTAAAAACTCTTTACCTTGCATCTTGTCCCCATTTGTCCCAAAAGCCCATCCATGAGTGATCACTTCTTCCAACCACTTTTTCAATAATGCCGGCGCACTATACCAGTAAAAAGGAAATTGAAAAATAATACGATCGTGTTCTTCTATTAACTGTTGTTCTGTTTTTATATCGACTTTTCCATCAGGATAGGCTGCATAAACATCATGAACAGTTACGTTCGGATATTTTTTGATCTCTTGTGACAAATAACGATTGCCGTTGGATTCCGTTATATTAGGATGAAAAACGAGGACTAAAGTCTTCATTCATTATCGACTCCTTCTAATGAAATTTTTTACAACAATACTACTTTCTCCACGTTTAATACTATTGGGCAAAGTAGGATGCTTGTATCAATTGATTGATAAGGTTATACTAAATGAAAAGTTTCCTTTTGGGAATAAGGCACTTAAATTAAACCTAGTTACTTTTTTGAAACTATTTGCTATAATAGGAATTTTATAAAGGAGGCATTGGTAAATGACAGACCAACTTCAAGGAGAAACCTGTAAGGAGTTGCAAGCGGCATTGGATATTATTTCTGGGAAGTGGAAACCGATCATCTTATTCCACCTTATGGAAAATGAAAACCTGCGCTTTAGTGAATTACAGCGTGCTATACCAGAAATCACTAAAAAAATGTTAACCTCACAATTAAGAGAGCTAGAATATAACGGAATCATTCATCGCGAAGTCTATCAACAAGTGCCACCCAAAGTAGAATATTCAATGACTGAATATGGAGATAGCTTAACTCCATTGATGAAGTCGATGAGAAGCTGGGGAATGCAACATTTGGAGCGTATGGAAAAAATAGAAGAAGAAAATAAAGAAGCAACAACTAACTAATTGCTTTAGGATAAATATATAAACGAAATGAGGTCTAATGATGTTACGTAGTAAAGATGTGGCAGAAATGTTGGACATTTCCATTTCTACGATCCGCTACTATGAAAAAATAGGAATTATTCCTCCTATTAAGAGGGACGAAAATGGCTATCGGATTTATACCAATTCAACGCTAAATTGGATCTATTTGATGAAATCATTACGAAATGCTGGACTTTCCATTGAATCCTTGCTTGAGTTTTCTAGATTATCGCAGGTAGAAGGACCCGAAC
>JAKDZT010000396.1 GCA_030462125.1 Tetragenococcus sp. | reverse complement strand
ATAATAAATATATGAAATATAAAAACGATTTCAGGAGGGAAGCTATGTCTGTAAAGGTTGGTATTATTGGTTGCGGAGGAATTGCCGAAGGGAAACATTTACCGGCATTATCGCAAATTGAAGAGGTAGAACTGGTCGCTTTTTGTGATATTGAAGTAAAAAAAGCAGAAAAAGCCAAGAAAGAATATGGTAGCATAAACGCAAAAGTATTCGAGGATTATAACAAAATGCTTCACTCGGTTGAGTTGGATGTTGTACATGTACTAACACCTAATAACGTGCACGCAGAGATCTCGATTGCAGCAATGCAAGCAGGAAATCAAGTAATGTGTGAAAAACCTATGGCAAAAACAGCAGAAGAAGCACAAAAAATGATCGAAGCTTCCAAGAAAACCGGTAAAAAGTTAACGATCGGCTATCAAAATCGCTTCAGAAAAGACGCACAATATTTACATGAAGTTTGCCAAGAAGGGGAATTAGGTGACATTTACACAGCAAAAGCTCATGCGGTTAGACGACGGGCAGTTCCTACTTGGGGCGTTTTTTTGGACGAAAAAGCACAAGGTGGAGGACCTTTAATCGATATCGGTACCCATGCACTAGATCTTACCTTGTGGATGATGGACAACTATAAACCTAAATATGTAGTAGGTAATGCTTATCATAAATTATCTGAGACAAAAAATGCTGCCAATGCTTGGGGGCCTTGGGATCCAGATGAATTTACTGTAGAAGATTCAGCTTTTGGGTTTGTTGTTATGGAAAATGGCGCGACCATTTTTCTAGAAGCCAGCTGGGCCTTAAATAGTTTAGATGTTAAAGAAGCAAAAACGACCTTAATGGGCACCAAAGCTGGTGCGGATATGAATGATGGTTTGACCATCAATGGCGAAGACCACGGCTTACTTTATGATAAAAAAATTCAATTAGAAACTGGTGGTGTTGACTTTTACGACGAAGAAGGAGAGGATCCTGCTTTATTGGAAGCTCAAGCCTGGATTGATGCAGTCATAAATGATACGGAGGTAGTTGTTAAACCAGAAGAAGCTTTAACTGTAACAGAGATATTAGAAGCAATTTATCAATCATCTAAGACTGGGGAACCTGTTTATTTGTAAAAGAGGTGAAAGTGTTGATTAGAGTAACGATTTGGAATGAATTTCGTCACGAAAAAACCGATGAAGCTGTTCAGAAAATGTATCCGGAAGGCATTCATGAACAGTTAGCGACAGTTGTTGGTCAAAATTATTCTGTAAAAACAGCTACGCTAGATGAATCAGAACATGGTTTGACGGAAAAGGTATTAAAAGAAACGGACGTTTTATTATGGTGGGGCCATATTGCTCATGACGAGGTTGATGACGCGATTGTAAATAGAGTACACGAGCGTGTTTTAGAAGGTATGGGGTTAATTATTCTTCATTCAGGACACTTCTCAAAAATATTTAAAAAACTGATGGGCACGACATGTGATTTAAAATGGCGAGAAGATGGTCAGTCTGCCCGACTTTGGAATGTAA
>JAKDZT010000102.1 GCA_030462125.1 Tetragenococcus sp. | reverse complement strand
AAACAAAAAGGCTCCTGTAAACTATAATGATAGCTTACAAGAGCCTCTAAATTTAATTTTTTTAAGCAGGGATTTTTTTACAATAACCCCAGTCTTTAACGCTGTGTCCATCTAACGTTAAATCTTTTTCCTGATATTCAGCAAAACCGTTTTTTTGGTAAAACTTGCAGTTCAATTTGGTATTGGTGGCCAAAAACAACTGGCCCCCACCTTGTTCTTTGATATAAGAGAAAATATTTTGGAGTATCTCGCTGCCTAAGCCCATTCCTTGTGTCTTTTTTGATACAGCAAACGTATCTAAATACCAACTATCGCCGTATTTTTTAGACATAGGTACTTCGGTACTATTAACTAATTTGAGAAATTTCATGGCTTTTGTTAGCAGTCTTTGTTTGAAAAGACGAGGAAAACCGAAACGAACATAATCAAGCAATTCTCCTGGTCTATCTTGCAAATCTTTTAACAATGCCACGCCTACTAAGTTTTGATTATCCATGACGACAAAACATTTATGCTTTGTCATATATAGTTTTGCATTAATATAATAAATTTCATAGATAAGTTGATATCTTTTTGCCTTATTCTCTTCAATTATTGTAAATAAAGGATAATTTAGGAAAGCATCTGCCAATAATTCAGCAATCATTGTAAGGTCTTCTTCTTTGGCTTCTTGAAATCGCAAAATACTCACCTCCAGGTCTTTTTATCCCTCTTATCTTGCATATTATTCTAGCTCATTAAAAGAGATTACCTTCAGATTTCTAGCGTATTCTAACGATTTATAGCGTACTTTGCAACCCTAACGAATCTTTTTCTAATAAAAGTAGAATTGAAATCGGTTAAAATTGTTGTTGTTAACTTTGATAGGCAATCGGTTTTGTCTCGAAAACATCATAATAATGATTTAAAACCTCTTGCATTGTTTGGTTAGCCATCGTTTTTAATTCTAAATAGTCTTTAGGATGCTGATCACTAATCGCAGCAAAAGCGTCATTAATAAAGTCAGAAAAAATATTTACTTTACTAATGCCATGAGTAGCACAGCGGTTTAAGTTGGCATCTCCACTAGAAGAGCCGCCGTGTAGTACAAGCGGCACCTCGGTCATTTGATCAATCTCTTCGAGTCGATCAAAATTGATTTTAGGTGCTGCCTTGTAAATCCCGTGAGCCGTTCCAATAGAAATCGCTAAAGAGTCCACTCCAGTTTGATCGACGAATTCAAGGACATCTTCTACTTCCGTATAAATCGAATCGGTGATTGTAGGTGATTCTGAAAAATCATTAGACCCCACATGGCCTAATTCTGCTTCCACAGTTACATCAAATTGATGCGCATAGTCGACAACCTTTCTGGTGATCGCTATATTATCTTTAAAAGATTCGCTTGAAGCATCTATCATAACTGAAGTAAAGCCTAATTCAATCGCTCTAAAAATAAAATCTGTATCTTCTCCATGATCTAAGTGAAGCACAATCGGTACATCACTTTCTTTTGCTAAAAATTTTCCAATTAAAGCAGCTTCTTCAATCGAAATCATTTCACGATGGGATTGAGCATAAGCAAGCATTAACGGTAACCCTCTTTTTTGAGCAACACTAACATAAGTACGTGCCGTATCTAAATCAATAAAGTTCGTCGCTGGAACAGCAAAATTTTCTTTCTTCGCATCAAGTAATACTTTTTTAGAGTTCACTAACATTTTTTCTCTCCTTTTAAATTGGTTATTTTTAATTACCCATCATTAATAAATTACAGGTTCGATTACGTTGTCTATTTTGATCCCAGTCTACAAAATAGACGTAACCAACTGAGCCGATGAGTGGCTCGCCGTCTTTAATGATTAATGTCTCACTGGAGCCAAAAAGAGAAGCACGTAAATGAGCGTCTGCATTTAAAATCGTTGTTAAATCATTAGGATAGTCTGGCGTTTGTTGGGATAACTCCTCTAAAAAGTTGACATGCTTTTTTCCTGGGTATAAATAATCGCTTTCCGTTAACTGACGAGGTATTAATTTATCCAAAATACGGTTCAAATCAACTTGTAACAATTCATCGCCATTCCAATCTTTATCGTGCACAAATTCTTCAAAGATGACCGAACAAGTCGTATGTTGGGAACTAACAATACATACACCATCTTGCACGCCCGCCTCTTGAATTTGTTGTCGCACTTGTTCGGTAATATCGGAGTAAGTGACTCTAGTGCCGTTTGATTCAACATTTAACGACCCATGCTCAATTTTCATCCTTATTTTTCCTTCCTTTCTTCATGTATTCGTTGGACTGCTTCAATCATCTCTTCTAACATTTTTGCAGGAAAATCTGCTTCTGTAATCCCGCTCGTACAACCGGTACCATCTGCCCCCATTTGTAATGTTTGATAAACATCTTCAGGAGTACTAATCCCAGCAGCTTGTAAAATAAAAATATCTGGATCAATCTCTTTAATTGCATGATTGGTCTTTTGGATATAATCTTCATCGCTAGTTTGTCCTGTACCAATTAATTCTGTTGGTTCGCAAAGCAAAACATCTGGTTTGAGTAGTGCTATAGCGCGCGCTTCGCCTAATGAGTTAGCGCATACAATTGTTTTTATATCTAATTTTTGAGCTTTTTTAATAGACTGAACGAGTTCTCCTAATTGTAAAGGACGTTCAGCGTGATTTAAAAAAACGGCTCGAGCTCCTGCTTGGTAAATAGATTCTGGTAATACCGCACCCATCCCGCGTCCTGGGCCGATGCCATCCATATGTTGCGCAGTAACAATAATATGCTTCGTATGTGACGCAAGGTTCGCTAAATCTGCGTAAGGTGCTGTCACAAGAATCGACAAATCAGGGTATTTTTCTGCTAACTCATCTGCCTTTTGTGCTAATTCCAAGAGTTGCTTGCCATAAAAATAGGACTTCGGATTAAAAGTAAAAAACGGCGCTTGTAATTCCATCGAACTCTTCCTTTCCATTTGTAAACTAACTTTTCATTTGATATTATTTAGTATAACTTTCACAATCTTTAATGTCAATATAAAAATTAACAAGTGAAAGGTCACTTTCCATTTGTTAAATATCATTTCGTGTTATACTAAATGAAAACATACTAAAATTTTTACCTGTATAGGAGATCATGATGAATAATCGAGATAAAATGATGCTAAAAGCTGCCTTACTTTTTTATAAAGAAAATGTAAATCAAACCGAAATTGCCAAACAATTAGATGTTTCTCGTCCGACTGTTGCCGCTTTACTTAAAGAATCAGTCGAGCGTGGAATTGTAAAAATCTCCATTCAAGATTCGGAAATTATGAATTTTGAACAACAAGAACTTCTAGCGCAAAAGTATGGCCTACAAACCGTGCTCATTTCTTCGGCAAGTGGTTCTTCAGATGAAATAAAACAAAAAGTAGGCAATTTATGTGCTAATTTTGTAGAGAATAATTTAAAACGTATAAATAGTTTGGGAATCGGTTGGGGTTCCACTTTGAACCAATTTGTGGAAGCCGCTAGTTACCATAACTTTGGCGATTTGTCGATTATTCCATTAATCGGCGGCATTGATGTGACCGATGTTAAAAATCAATCAAATCATTTAGCGTTTACTTTAGCGCAAAAATATAATTGTCAGGTGGATTATTTTTATGCACCAGCCATTGCAGAAAGTTTTGAAATGAAACAAACATTTGAGCAATCACAATTTATTCAAAATATTATACACAAAGGGCAAAACGTCGATATGGCAATTACAGCAGTCGGAAATCCGATAGAATCGTCTTCCTATCGAGAACTAGGCTATTTTAATGAAGAAGACGCCCACGAGATGAAAGAAAAAGAAGTTGTAGGAGATATCTTAGCCACTTTCTTCAATCAGCAGGGACAATCGGTTTCTACCAATATTTCTCAGAAAATGATTGGTGTTACATTAGAGGATTTGATGGCTATTAAGGAAGTTGTAGTTGTCGCTTCAGGCAAGGAAAAGGCCCCCAGCATTCAACGATTGTTACAACAGAATGTGATCGATCATTTAATTATTGATTCAGAAATTGCAGCAACGTTATAAAAATTGTATTTTTCCTATCTTGCAAACATGATACAATCACCTTATTAAAAGACGAAGGAGTACTTAGCATGTTTACTTTGGAAAATTATCAACCTAAACATCTCGCCAAAATGACGGTCATTTGGAATGATGTATTGAAAGACGGGGTTGCTTTTCCCGGAGAAGAGCTTTTCAGTGAAAACGGGTTTGAAAAATACTTAGCCGAACAATCCATCGTTAGATGTATGACAATCGATGATGATTTAGCTGGTTTTTACATCGTCCACCCCAACAATATCGGTCGTTGTAGTCATACGGCCAATGCTAGTTATTGTATGGATAAAGCCTTCCGCGGAAAAAAAGCTTTTCCCAAGCTCGTACAAGATTCATTAAAACAAACAAAAGAAGCTGGATTTAAGGGAATGCAATTTAATGCCGTCGTTGTCTCAAATGAAGCAGCGATTCACACTTATCAGGAAAATGGCTTTGACATTGTAGGGACGATTCCTGAAGGCTTTCGTTTAAAAGATGGTAGTTACTCAGATATGTATATCATGCATAAAAACTTGTAAAACCGTAAAAAAGTGCTTGAACCTGATAAATGAAAGGTTCAAGCACTTTTTTAATCTGATCAGATACTATTGGTTCACCAAAACAATCTGGCCAAATTTCCCTTTTTTATTATAGTCTTCATAGGCTTTTTCAGCCTCATCCAGAGAATAAGTAGCATGAATAGGAACTGTTATCTCACTTTTTTCAACAAATGGAAGCACTTCTTTTTCCACTGCGCGAATGGCTGTCGCTTTACCTTCTTTCGGTCTTTTGCGTAAAGCTCTACCGTAAACCGCTGCTTGTTTAAAGGCTAATTTTGAAATATCCACGTTGGCCTCTGTGCCACTCATGAAGCCAATACAAACAATTCTTCCCTGATAATTCAAAGCATCTATATTGGCTTCAAAGTCTGCAGCACCGATGAGTTCTAAAATAACATCATAAGGTCCATATTTTTCCATATCATCTGGAGCGATAACTTCATCTGCTCCTAAGTTGTTAGTGGCTTCTCTGGTGTCAGGATTTCTAACTGATGCAATCACTTCCGCGCCTATCAGTTTAGCAATTTGTACAGCTGCAACTCCGACAGCACCTGCAGCGCCAGTAATTAATACGCGTTCTCCTGGTCGTAAGTTTGCCTTGGCGGTTAAAGCATCATGTGCGGTAATAAAAGCTTCTGGAAAACTACCTGCTGCTTCCCAACTCAATGAACTAGGCATTGACATTAAGAAACGTTCGTTCACTGCAATGATTTCAGCTTGGGCGCCTCCGCTTACTAATCCCATGACATGATCCCCCACCGAAAAACGTTCAGTTTCTGGCCCAATTTCCACAATTTCACCAGCAAATTCTAAACCAGGAATATCAGCCGGAGCGTCGACAGGCGCAGGATAACCACCCATTTTTTGCATGACATCTGCGTTATTCATGCCAGCTGCATAAATTTGTACTAAAACTTCCCCTACGCTGGTTTCCGGGGCTTCTCGTTGTTTTACTGCAATTTCGTTATCTTCTGTTATTGTCACAGCTTTCATTGATTGCTCCTCCTTTAATGATGTATCTTCAGTTTATCTTAGAGCCTAAACAAATGAGGGTCAAATTTTTTGAATAATTTATTTAGCAAAGATTGTCTATTTCAATAACTAATTTTTATAAACGATCCCACTTATCTTGCAAAATCGCCCAGTTGTCAATAATTTATATACTTTTTGAATAAAGTAAACGATTGCGTCACAACGATTAATTTTCTTTATTCCTAAAAAAGAGTATCCTTACGCGAGGATACTCTTTAATTTTACCGAAAATAAATGGAAGTTTTTCAATCCACTAGTAATAGTTAACATTATCTACATCTCTTCCTTTGAAGTAAGTTGTAGTTGTTGATTTTCTATTTTATAAATATCATCAGCTATTTCTTCTACAAAGTAAGGATCATGTGAAGTGAATAATACCGTTCCTTTGTAGTTTGCAATTAATGTCTCTAAAGCTTCAATCGTGTTCAAATCAATAAAGTTCGTAGGTTCATCTAATACTAATACATTTGAAGGCCAGACAAACAATAAGGCAATCGAGAGTTTGGTTGCCTCGCCGCCACTCAAGGCAGACAATGGTTTACTTATTTCAAATTGAGCAAAACCTAAATTGCTTAAAATACTGCGAACAAGGTTTTCTGGATATTCTGTGCGTTTCATTAAAAAGGTTAAAATTGTTTCTTCCCCAAATAATTTATAATCCATTTGCTGATAAATGGAAAATGCTACTTTAGGAGACAAAATGATCCCTTCTTTATCATTTACAATAGCATTAAGCAAGGTCGACTTGCCGGTCCCG
>JAKDZT010000395.1 GCA_030462125.1 Tetragenococcus sp. | reverse complement strand
AAATCAATCCTAACATTTATTGAACGATTTGTACTTCCAAAGCTTCTGAAAAATGTAATTGTCCATCTTTGGTAATTACCAAACCTTCTAATTCATTCGATTGATTTAAAATATCAATGATTTCATCCGGCTGTTTACCAAACAAACGTGTCGTCCAAATCTCGCCATCTACTGACTTATCAGAAACAATCGTTACACTCGCTAAATCTGTTTCAAGTGGAAATCCTGTTTCTTGATCAAAAATATGATGGAAAGTTTGACCATTGATCGTATTCGTCCGTTCATAGATCCCTGAGGTAACCACTGACTTATCTTTTACCTTAACAACTGCTTTTAGTTCTCCTCTTTTTGAAAATGGGCTTTGAATACCAATACGCCAACAACCATCTTCATGTTTGGGCGCAGGTCCATAAGTTAACACATTCCCTCCCAAATCAATTAAGGCCGAATACACACCATTTTCTTTAAAGAAAGTTAACAGTTTATCCGCAAAGTAGCCTTTAGCGATAGCGCCTAAGTCTAAAGACATTCCTTTTTTCTCTAAAAAAACGGTCTTCGCTTCTTCATTTATATAAATATTTTGCGGATCAATTCGTTGTAATAATAATTGAACCATCTGATCTGATGGACGGTTGGCATTATCAAAGCCGATACGCCAAGCTTGAATCAACGGTCCAATAGCAATATTTAAAAAACTATCTTTGGGCAAACTATGTTTTTTTCCTAATTGGATCAATTCAAATAATTCATCATCAGCCTTTACAGGTGCCACACCTGCTTGGTGATTGATTACCATTAGTTCTGAAGCATCATCATTTGCGCTAAAACGTTTTTCATAATCGATGAGACGATTCTCAGCTTCTGGCAATAGTTCATCTGCTTGTTCATGTTGAATCCATAATTTAATGACTGTTCCCATCAAGTAACAGGTACGTCTTTCTTCATTCATAAGCTCCCTGCTTTCTTTTTGTTAAAATTAATCGATAACCATATAAAAAACTCGTCGCAAATGTCGGCTGGTTTTTCACATAAATTTTTCCAAATTCATCAAGTAAGCCATGGAATTCTTGCGCCTGTTCTAGGGTAAAATCGTCTAATACTGGTAGTAGTTTTTTTAATGAGCGATAATTTTTGATTCCTTCCACCTGCAAAAAAGTAAATAATTTTTGTGTATATTTATCCGCTACAAATACTTTTTCAGCAAACACATAAAGCAGTAATACGTCTGCAGTTTCCTCGCCAATCCCATGTAAAGACAATAATCGTTGACGTAGCTTCCCTTGATAAACTTTTTTTATTTTTTCTAAGTCAAAGTTATATTCTCGCAACCACTGAAATACGTCCATAATCGCTTTACTTTTATTTTTATAAAATCCACTAGGGCGAATCAAAGAGATTAGGTGTTCTTTATCCAGTTTGCTAACTTTTTCGGGGGAAAAATCCGTCACTGATTTAATATTTGCTAATGATTTTTCAACATTCTTCCAATTTGTATTTTGAACTAAGATGGCGCCTAAAATAATTTCAAACT
>JAKDZT010000394.1 GCA_030462125.1 Tetragenococcus sp. | reverse complement strand
AATCTATTATTATTTGACTTTATTCTTTACCAACGTTGTTTGACAGAGAACCGAGGTTCCTACACCCATATGACAGACTAAAAAAACATTTAAATTTCTAGTATAGATATTTTTCATTTTTTCCATTGAGGAAATTAAATGTAACGTTACAAAAGAATATTCTTTATCATTACTTACTGAAACATGTTGCTGGTTAAAGACATGGTTCATTACTTTTTTGACAGCACTATAAACAGCTGGATACATATTTCGGATCTTTTTATACATCTCTTCATTAATTAAATCACTAATGTCTGTATCTTTTGTTATTGTTGTCTGAAAATGCAGAGCTAAATTTTCATAAAGCTCTTTGTCTTTTGTTAAGTCAATTTTCAATTCCTTACTGATTTCTTTAATAACGTTATTTGCTAAAATATCTAGATTAACTTTAAATCCTTGATAAATCACCTCGTTTTTGATGAATTGTCTTTGATAGAGCTGATTTGATATAAATGAAATTTCAGAAGGAATAATCGAAATGTTAAAATACTTTTCTAATAAACGGCAATTATTACCAACGATTTCTGTTTCATTGACCGAATATCCAACGTTTGATTGATACTTTTCAGTTACGTATCTTTTACTCTTTATACGTTTAATGATGACTGTAATAATTGTCTCGAATTTCTGAAAACTGTTATCTGTCATTTGTATCATTAATTCTTCTTCTACTTTTTTAATCCAGTAATTTATAAAAGATCGATCACTTACTTCTAAATCCTTTAGATATTCGTTGGAATGCATCGCTTTTTCTATAAAAATAAAGTAAAGTTCACGTTTATTTTCTTCTGTACCTACTAGGTAAAATCCTCGCTCCTTTTCAAAATGAATAGAAATATTTTTTCGTTTAGCTATCTTCCTTAGTTCTTTTAAGTCGTTACTTACAGTACTCCGACTGACTAATAGGTAGTCCATAATATATTCAATGGTAATCCGCCGCTCTTCCCAAAAGATTTTATTGTAGATAAATTGCAGTCGAAAAGTAGGTTCTTGCCAAAAATCTTCTTTATCATTAGAAAAGTCTCCGTTAGATAAAGCCTTTTCAATTAAATTTCTACTATCTCCAAGCGAATAAGTAACTTGTACTTGTTTTTCCAGTCCATTTAAATTATTACTTTGTAAAAATTCGTCAATTTCAAAAAAGCTATTTCTTACTGTCCGCGGTGACACGCCTAATAATTTGGCAATATCATCTAACTCAATCGTTTTTCGTTCTAATAAAAGGGTCAAAATCAGTTGGCTTCTTTCGCTTAACATTTTCTTCCTCCCTAAATCGTATTATCCAATACTTTTTTATTAACTAACAGCTCAATTATTTTCCATAGTTTTGAAACGGATTAAATACATAAACTATCATACTATAAGTGATTTTAATGAAAGCAAAAAATAATTCCTCATATACTTACATAGTAAAAACTTCAAACATAAATAAGCGCTAAAAAAGGTATTAATCTTTTTTAGCGCTTATTTATTATAGGCTCACACGAACTATTACAGAACTGCA
>JAKDZT010000101.1 GCA_030462125.1 Tetragenococcus sp. | reverse complement strand
GGCTAGATGTTGTTGAATTAGAACGTATGAGAAATATCATTAATGAAAAACCAAAATTGATTAAACGTATTTTAACTGAAAATGAATACCAATTATTTTTAAAGCGTTCGGCCAAACGGCAAATTGAATTTTTAGGAGGGCGCTATGCTTGTAAAGAGGCATTTGCCAAAGCTTGGGGTACAGGCATCGGTAAGGTTTCTTTTCAAGAAATTGAGGTTTTAGCTAATCCTGCTGGAGCTCCAGAAATTACTTTTTCTCCTTTTGAAGCAGGAACGGTTTTTGTTTCTATTACGCATACCGACGAACTGGCTTTGGCACAAATTATTTTGGAATCATAGTAGAAAGAAGGAAAAAGGTTTGACTATTTCATATCATCGCCCCACAAAAGCAGTGATTGATTTAAATGCCATTCAACAAAATGTAGAACAAGAAAAAAGACGTCATGACGATAAAGAAATTTTTGCTGTGGTTAAAGCAGATGGTTATGGTCATGGAGCCGTTCCTATTGCTAAGGCAGCTTTAGCAGCTGGCGCTAAGGGCTTTTGTACAGCTACACTTGACGAAGCCCTGGAGTTGCGCCATAATGGCCTCACTCAGCCCATCCTTATTTTAGGTATTATTGCTGCGGCAGATGCGCCATTAGCTGCTGCTTATAATTTATCTGTACCAGTCGTAGAAATAAGTTGGTTAAAAGAAGCAGCTAATTATTTAACGGATACTTCTTTAATGTTACGTATACATATAAAAGCAGATACCGGCATGGGAAGGATCGGCTTTCTAAGCACCACCGAAATTAACCAGGCAGTAGAAATCATTGAAGATAAAGAATATTTCTACTGGGAAGGAATCTTCACGCACTTTTCTACAGCTGATCAAGCAGATGTGCAATATTTTCAAGCGCAAAGCCAATGCTTTAATGATATATTGCAAGCTTTGCCCTATAAGCCTAAATATATTCATACAGCTAATAGCGCGACGGCTATGTGGCACGAAGATGTAGGTAATATGGTGCGTTTGGGTGTCGCGATGTATGGATTAAATCCTTCAGGAACGGCCCTTGAACCAACGTATCCCTTGCAACCGGCGCTTTCTTTAGTTTCAGAGATTGCCCAAACAAAGAAATTGCCTAAAGGGTATGGTATTGGCTATGGAAAAACATATGAAACAAAAGAAGAGGAGTGGATTGCCACTATCCCCATTGGTTATGCAGATGGCTATACCCGGGATATGCAAGGCTTTCATGTACTAATTAATGGAGAAAGTTGTGAAGTAGTAGGACGTGTATGCATGGATCAAATTATGGTACGTTTACCGAGGGAAATAGTCGCAGGAACGAAAGTGACACTAGTGGGAAAAAATGGAACAAAGGAAATCACCTTGCAAGATATCGCTGCATATAAAGGTACGAACAATTATGAGGTGGCTTGCTTAATTTCAGGACGTGTACCAAGAGAATATGTAGGAAAAGGACGATGTCTATGATAAAACGTGGAGAGGTTTACTACGCAGATTTATCTCCAATTGTAGGTTCAGAGCAAGGGGGCGTTCGACCTGTTCTGATTATTTCTAACGATTTGGGGAATTACTTTAGCCCTACCATCATTGTAGCTGCTGTAACAGCAAAAATGGAAAAATCAAATTTACCTACGCATATTGATATTGAAAAAACGAATAAAGGATTAGATAAGGATTCAGTTATTTTATTAGAACAGATTCGTACGATTGATAAAACACGTTTAAAAGAAAAAGTGTGCACCTTAGAAGATGAGACGATGGAAAAGGCAAATGAAGCACTGAAAATTAGCGTGGGAATTGACGTCGTTGTGAATGAAGAAGGGCTCAGTACATAAAAAGTTGGTGAATATTTGGGCTATCTGGCAGTTGTTACTATGATTGGCTTGTTGTTATTTCGTTTGTCTCGAATTCGTTTAAGTAAAGAGGCAAAGCAAGAAATAAGTGGTTATTATTTACTGGTTGCTAAGCAAAAAAGGAAACGTTCAGGCAAGTGCTATGGTGTTTTTCAACAAGGAGAAAAGGAACGAACCTGTGAACTTCCTTTTTCCTTGTACTTAGATCTACAAGTTCCACAAAGAGGTTACTTACAGACCAAAAATGGTAAAGTAAAATCGTTTAAAATTAAGGAGTGACTTACATGCGACATACAATAGGATTTTATGGAGCAGGGAATATGGCACAAGCAATGATTGCTGGGTTGCTGAGTTCTGGTTTTTATCAAAAAGAAGAAATCTATGTTTATAACTATCGCTACGAGCCTACCTTAAAAAAAGTGGAACAAGAATACGAAATTAAGGCCATTTCAGACGAAAAAATATTATTTGAGCAGACGGATTTGCTTATTTTAGCCGTTAAACCAGCCGTTTTAACCCAAATACTACCACAGATAAAAAAATATTTAACAACAGAGCATGTGCTTGTTTCAGTTGCAGCAGGCGTAGGGATCCAGCAAATGGCTGCTGCAATAGGGTCGCATAAAATTATTCGAGCGATGCCAAATACTCCTGCGATGGTAAATCAAGCAATGACATCCATTTCTCCTAATGAACTTGTGACCTCAGAGGAGATACAATTAGTAGTGGATGTATTCAACAGTTTTGGAAAAGCAAAGGTTGTTTCAGAAGAAGTTATCGATGCGGTTGTAGGTGTCTCCGGGTCAGCGCCGGCTTACGTCTACTTGTTTATTGAGGCCTTAGCGGATGGAGCTGTTGCAGAAGGGTTAACTCGAGAGGACGCTTATGAATTTGCCACTCAGGCGGTTTTAGGTGCTGCCACAATGGTAGCAAATACTGGCAAACATCCAGGAGAATTAAAAGATATGGTGACATCTCCTAAAGGAACGACCATTGCGGCTGTTCAGTCTTTGGAAGAAAGTAATTTTCGTGCTAGTGTCATCAAAGCAGTGGAAACAGCCGCTCGTAAAAATCATGAAATGAGTGGAGAAGAATAAAATATAAAAAAGAATCGAACAATCCTCATTTATCGACTGCGATAAAATGAAGATCGTTCGGTTCTTTTTATACGTTCAATTAGCTTTTACTGGTACGACTTGATGGATCCAATTGGTGTTCGATTAAACCTAGTAGCCAATCGGTTACAATGGACATTAAAGCGGTCGGTAAAGCACCTGCTAGAATAATTGCGGCGCCATCTGTCGCATTGGTTCCACGGACAATAATATCTCCTAAACCGCCAGCGCCGACGAAAGTACCAATAGCGGTAATTCCGATAGCCACCACTAAGGCATTACGGACACCTGCCATAATCACCGAAATGGCTAATGGTAGTTCAATCATATAAAGTCGCTGCCAGGCGGTCATGCCCATCCCTTTACCAACATCTAGTGCATTTTTGTCTACTTGGTTCATGCCAGTGTAAGTATTTTTAATAATGGGTAATAACGAATATAAAAATACGGTGATAATAACGACATTGACACCTAGACCAAAGGCAAACATCAGCATGGATACCATTGCTAAATGCGGGACCGTCTGAATAATATTGGCAATCCGAACGACCCAACCAGCTAATGTTGCTCGTTTTGCAATGATAATTCCGATAGGGATACCTATTATTGCAGCAAATATTACGCCATAAATCGAGATTAAGAAGTGACGGACAAATTGAGAAAAAACGTAACTGCCGTTTTCTTGAAAGTAAAACGTAAATTGTTGCATTAGATTCATCTGACTCATATCCATCTCATATCACTCCTCACCTTCGAAATAATTATTTTCTTCTAAGAAACGTTCAGCTACAATGGAGGGTTCCACTAAATTATTATCGGATTGATAATTTAATCTTTGCATGGTTTCTGTATCGATTTTCCCCGCTAAGCGTTGGATTGCGTCTTTTACTTCCGGATCTCTTTCGGCTAGTTCTTCATTGATAATAGGAGAGGCATCATATGGAGGGAAGAATTGACGGTCATCTTCTAACATTACGAGGTCGTAACTTGCGATCCGTCCATCGGTAGAATATCCTAACACCACATCCATTCGATGGGCTGCGACAGCGTCATAAACCAAACCAATCTGCATAGGTAAGATCGAATCAAACTCAAAGCCATATTCTTCTATAAAACCTGGGTAACCGTCTCCTTCACGTGTCATCCAAGCCCGATCGGCACCTACTGTTAACTCATCGGCCACAGATTCTAAGTCACTAACTGTTTCCAAATTGTATTCTTCTGCCGTGTCTCTACGTACTAAGAAAACATAGGTGTTATCAAAACCGAATGAGTCCATCCAATCTTGGTTGTAACGTTCATCAAATTCTTTTTCTACAACTTCTAATGCCTTATCGGGGTCTTTTTCCGGTGGTAAAAGCAGAGTAGAAGCAATATCTGTTCCGGTGTAACGAATAGCAGAGACATCTGCATCGCCATTCATCATCGCCTCATGATTGATATTGGTCGTTCCCAAATTATTGATAATTGTTGTTTGTTTATCCGTATAATGTTCGACCATTCCTGCAACCATGCTGCCCATGATCTGCATTTCAGTTGTAATGCCCCCTGTAATAGCGACCGTGTCTTCAGATTGATTTGATGCTAGGCCTGGGAAGGAACAACCGGCTAGTAAAAGCAGCCCGCCTAAAAATAAAATAAGTTTCTTTATTTTTTTCATTGTTCACTTTCCCCCCTCAAAGAAATTGGAGTAAGGAATGTTTCTAATTTTTCTAATAAGTAATCGGCGATTAACGCTAACAAAATAGCAGGAATTGTACCGCCAATAATTAATTCTGGTTGATAGTTATCCAAACCACTAAAGATGAGAACCCCTAAACCACCGGCGCCAATATAAGAAGCAAGCGTCGCCCAGGCGATGACATAGGTTGCCGCTAAACGAACCCCTGCCATAATGGTAGGAACCGCAATAGGCAATTCTACGCTTTTGACCGACTGAAGATTGGTCATGCCCATTCCTTTGGCGACATCTATAATATTTGGGTCAACATTTTCCAAACCAATATAGGTATTACGTAAAATCGGCAACAGTGAATAAATAAATAGGGCAACGATCGCAGGGGCACGTCCTACACCAAGAAATGGAATCATCAAGGTAAGTAAGGCTAGTGCCGGGATAGTTTGTAAGGCACTGGCAATACTGATCACGACAGCGGCGATTTTGTTGGTTCTTGTCAATAAAACTCCCAAAGGGATCGCTGCTAGCGCACCTAAAAGAAGTGCTGAAAATGAAATGACAATATGTTCAAATAGATTACCCATTAATTGGGAACCATACTCTGAAAAGAAGGCTTGCATAGTCTAGACCTCCTTTGTTTCTTCTGGCTTCAATGACTCGACTGCATCTCTAATTGATTGCTCTTCTCCCCATAATACGTCGTAAATGATATCAACGAGTGAAGCTCGGGTTAAAATACCCACGACGCGTTGCTTATCATCAACAACGGGGACGTATTTTAGTCCACGTTTTAAAATACGCTGTAAGGTATTTCGTAAAAGTGTGTCTTCTTTAACAGGAGACATATTTGTTTTTATAATATCGCCGACACTGGTTTTCTGATCATTTTTTTGATTAATCGTTTCAATATCAATGAAACCTTTCAAAATTTCACGATTATCTGTTACCAGTAAGGTGTCCACTCGTTTTTCACGCATGAGTTTAATCGCTTCTTGCAGTGATTTTTCTGAAGTGATCGTCACTGCTGTAGTCATTACATCTCTAACTAGAGTATTATCAGGTTGAGCTTGTAATAGACGATCTTCTCCTAATAATTCCTCTACAAAAGCATTTGCAGGACTTTGTAAGATATTTTCTGGCGTATCATACTGGATGACCTTACCTTCGCTCATAATTGCGACATGATCGGCTAATTTTAAGGCTTCATCCATATCATGTGTGACAAATATAATGGTTTTTTCCAGACGTTTGTTCAAATCTTTGATTAAATCTTGCAAAGAATCCCGTGTAATTGGATCTAACGCGCCAAAGGGTTCATCCATTAGAATAATATCTTGGTCTGCTGCTAATGCGCGTATAACACCCGCCCGTTGTTGTTGCCCACCAGATAATTCATTAGGGTAACGATCTAACATTTCTTCTGGCATCTCAACAAGGTCAACCAAGCGTTCGGCTGTTTTGTTGCGTTCTTCTTGTGGCGTTTTTAATAGTTTCGGAACGACGGTAATGTTATCACGAATGGTCATATGAGGCATTAACCCAATATTTTGAATTACATAACCGATCCGACGGCGTAACTCCACAGGATTAATATCAGTCACATCTTGTCCATCGATCAAAATTTTCCCTTGTGTTGGGTCAGTCATACGATTGACCATCCGCATAGAAGTGGTTTTCCCACTCCCGCTTGTACCAATCAAACAAACCATTTCTCCTGTCTCAACTGTAAAGGAGATATCGTCGACGGCTTTTTTGCCGCCTTTGTAGATTTTGGATACATCTTGAAATTCAATCAATTTTTCCACCCTCAAACATTTTTATTTACCCTAGCT
>JAKDZT010000393.1 GCA_030462125.1 Tetragenococcus sp. | reverse complement strand
TTTACTTGTGACTCGTTGGATAATTGTTTGAGAAGAATCTCCCCGCCAGTCAATCGTATCAATGGTCCACATGATTGTGTGAGAATAACCCGCATCACCAACTCTTTGTAAAACACTTGCGTTGTAGTCACCATAGGGAGGTCTAAATAGTGGTTTAGAGCTTTTTCCAGTAAGTTCTCGAAGGGCATCTTCTGTCTGTTGTAATTGTTTTTTTGTTTCAGCAGTTGAAATTGTAGGGTTATAATACATGTGTTACACAAAAGAATACAAAAAGAGGAAGCTTCTGTTAAACTGTAAGTCACTACACAGACAGAAAGGAAGCTTCCCCTAATGAATATTATAACAGAAGAAATGAGATACCGTAAACGAGTTGTTGAATATGCGATAAAACACAATAATAATTCCCTATCAGCACGCAGATATCATACTAATCGAATGCAGGTAAAGCGTTGGCGTGATAAATATGACGGCAGTTGGGATAGTTTGAGAAATCAAAGTACTCGTCCTCATTCGCATCCTAATCAACATAAAGAAGATGAATTAAAGCTCATTAAGAAAATCTATCAACGTTATGGTCATGAAGGTTTAGCTCAAGTCTATGTTGAATGTAAAAAAAGAGGATATGCTCGGACTTATGACAGTATGTGTAAACAGATTCGAGATCGAAAGTGGAATAAAAAAAGAGAAAAAACAAAGAAAAAGTACCCTAAGTCAAAATGGAAAGCCGATAAAGTGAACTTCCCAGGAGAAAAAGTCCAAATTGATATCAAATATGTTCCAAGAGAGTGTATCGCCTTTGATAGTCACGGGATTCGATATTATCAAATTACTGCAATCGATGAGTATTCTAGAAAAAGATATTGTAAAATTGTTGATGAAAAATCAGTGACTCATACGGCAAGATTTTTACTCGATCTTGAAGAAAAGTTAGGCTTTAAAGTTCACACAGTTCAGACAGATAATGGTCGTGAATTCATCAATGACCGCGAGGTCACTAAAAAAGAGACCATCTTTGAGTTAACCCTGAAACACCTTGATATAAAGTATAAGAATACGCGTCCCTATTCGCCTTGGCAAAATGGTAAGGTTGAACGGAGTCATCGAATCGATCAAGAAAAATTCTATGGAAGACGAACATTTAAATCTGCTGAAGACTTAATAAAAAAACACCAACGTTATATGAATCGTGGAAATAATATCGCTAGAAAAATATTAAAGTTTTTAAATCCAAATCAAATGGTAGAAAATTATTTTACAGA
Source organism: Tetragenococcus sp. (assembly GCA_030462125.1). Classification (GTDB taxonomy): domain Bacteria; phylum Bacillota; class Bacilli; order Lactobacillales; family Enterococcaceae; genus Tetragenococcus. Next base: position 286 of record JAKDZT010000393.1, on the reverse strand, counting down.
AGCCGCTTGAAAATTATTCCTCCGATCATTTGGAATAAAGAATCAAGCTTCTAATTTAAGTAATTGTGTAACATATGTTTGAAAACTCTAGAGTTTTTTTGTTTCAGCAGTTGAAATTTTAGTGAAATAAGGATGTGAGTATGCATGGTTTCCTATATCGTGACCTTGTTTGATTATTTCACGAATTTTTGAGCCGTGATTTTTGATGCCATTCCCAGTCAAAAAGAAAGTTGCTTTAATATCATCTTTCGATAATATATTGAGAATGGATTGAATATTTGTGCCG
>JAKDZT010000392.1 GCA_030462125.1 Tetragenococcus sp. | reverse complement strand
ATTTTTTGAGAATGTATTTGGGAATAAATTTTCTAGCTTAACTTGACAAATGATAATTGTATTAGCTATGTTATCAGTGCTTTTTGCACCATTTATAAGAATAACAGAAGCTGCTGAAACAGAGCAAATTATTAAAAATTTGGAAATTGTTCAAAAATCAGATGAATATTTTCCAGGAGAATCGATTTACATAAAAGGAGATTGGTCGATACCGGATGATACCCCAGGGAATCAATATAAAGCCGGCGATACCTTCTCAATGACCATTCCTCAGGGCTTAGAAGCGGGATTCTCATCAGTTAATCTGGGAGGATTGGCAACTGGAAAGATAGTCGGAGATAAGTTGGTTTTTACATTTACTGATGAAATTGAAGGACTTGCTAATCGAAAAGGCGGATTCCAACTAAGATTTGAAGTTAAATCACCTGATGAAGAAGGTAAATCAGAAGTCGATATTGGTTCAAAAGATGAAAATGGAAATGTTTTAATAACTGATAAAATTACTGTAAATAAGCCAGAGCAAGGAGAAGTCGGACCATCAGATGAATCTTTTGCTAAAGGTAAAATGTCACAAAAAATGGACGGGTTAGAGTGGTATGTAAGAATAAACCATAACAACTCGATTACAGGTAATCAGATAAAGTTTGAAGATCGCTTAGGCCCTGATCATAGATTAAAAGAAGGTACGATTGTGGTTCAAGAACATATAACTGGACCACAAGATGTAACTGATATAACAGATCGGGTGGAAATTGTTATTGATTCAGATAAAAAAGGATTTACGATTCCTAAACTAGAACTAGGTAATGCACCTGGTGGACATAAACACTATACAATCTATTATGAAACACAATACACGGGTGATGAAACAGAAGGCAAAGTTCAATTAGAAAATACAGCGAAAGTAATTTCAGAAGATCAAGGTGTTTTATATCCAGATCATTCCAAAGACGAGGGTATGGTAGAAGGTGAATTTGATTTAGGAGTTGCCGGTTGGGGCCAAGGTAACAAATGGGTTAAGTTTAAAATGAAGAAAGTCGATTCGGTAACGAAAGAGCCTTTAGCAGGAGCTAAATTTAAGTTAAGTCATAAAATTGATGAGAACTTTACGCCAATTGAATTTACAACCGATAAAAATGGAGAGTATGAGTATGATGGTCATATAAACAATGGACTATATGTCTTGGAGGAGCTTGAAGCACCTAAAGGGTATGAAAAAATGGAGCCTCAAGATCTGAGAATTTTTTGGGATCCAGACGGTGGAGATCATCAAGTATTTGAATTTGAAGTAGAAAACACATTAGAACCAATCAGCATCAAGGGTGAAAAAGAGTGGTTTGATGAAAATAATGAGCCAATAGAATCACAAGAAGATATTGCTGTAAGTCTGTACGCCAATGGTGAAAAGGTTCGACAGCAGATTCTTCCAAAAGGAGAAACAGCGTTTGAATTCAAAAACCTTCCTCAAAAAGATGAAGATGGAAAGACAATAAAATACACTGTCAAGGAAGTTGAAGTTGCTGGTTATACGACTTCGATTGCAGG
>JAKDZT010000391.1 GCA_030462125.1 Tetragenococcus sp. | reverse complement strand
TCTTTAGTTGTTTGTCTATTATTTGTTGGTCAATTTTTAATAGTTCTTTATAGAAAAATGACTACACTCAATCGTTTAACAACTGTTATAGCTTTTATGTTATTTGCTTTGTCATCAAGAGTATTTCCGTGGAACGATATAGTAAACAGGTTCCCTAGTATTTCAATTATACAGTTTCCTGGACGTTTGCTACTGCCGGCTATAGTGTTAATTATTCTAGCGTTAGGTCTTTCAATTGAATCAATTGTTACAAGTGGGAGAGGACAATTAGATAAACGTATCGTTGTGTATCCAGTTTTATTTTTAGCGCTTTTCGGAGCAGTTAGAGACCATATAGACTATTCAAATGAACAGCAAAAAGTTTGGGAGAGTGATGAGCTATTTTCTTCAACGAAAAATGTAATTTTTAAAACACAAGACTATCAAACTTTGAAAAATAGTTTTAAGTCAAAAGATTTAGCAACCCCTTTGCGTTTGATTGAAAAAAGAAATTCAGATTATTTGCCTGTAGCTGATAAAGCACTTGCTTATGATGAGGACTTCCATCCTTACGGTAAACAAAAGCGGGCCATTATCGAAAATCCAGTGAATGAAAGCTTATCTAAAAAGGTAAAAAACCATCAATTAGTTGTTTCCTGGCATTCCGATGGAAAAGAAACGTTGTTGCCCTTGATTATTTATAAGCGTACTAATGTTACCGTCAATGGAGTAGAGTTAAATAATGCACAAATAAAAACGAATGAGATTGGCGCATTGTTAGTCCAACCTCAAAAAGGAAATAATACGGTAAAAATTACTTATAAAACTTCCTTTGTATTTTACTATATGTTTTTCATTTCATCATTGTCTTGGTTACTTTTTATCCTATGGCAAATTATAAGAACAAGGAAATAATTATCGAATAGGTTGCAATTAGTTATTTTTGTTATTATACTGTCTAAGTTAAGTAGAAAATTATATTTGAAAAGAGTGACAATATGGAATTTTCGATTGTTATCCCATACAAAGAAAATAGCCCGAAATTTCTAGAATATTGCATTGAAAGCCTGGAAAATCAAATTTATCAAAAATTTGAAGTGCTTTTTATCCATAATCAATCAGCTATTTTGGAGGATTATTTAGAAAAAAGTAGTTTAAACTATCGGATTTTTGAAAATACTACAGAAACAACCGCTAGTTTCCGAAATGTGGGAATAAGAGAAGCTGCTGGCAATTATATTTTATTTATGGATGCGGATGATTTTTTACATCCTAATGCATTGATCTATGCTAAACGGGTTATTGACGAAAATAGAGACACAGCCAACGTTCTTAAGCTAAGAATAGCTAAAACGGATCTAGATAAAACTTCTGCTTTGAAATCAGAAAAAAAGCCTTTTTATCGTAGCGCTACTTTGGATCATTTAAATAGAATGTTGGAGAACACGAGCGATGTTTCTGCTAATGAACGTCAAATTGTAGAAGATCTATTTAATTATGATGTTATTCCTCATGATTTTAAATCATATATGGCAGATGATTATTTTTCGAAATTAAGTTATCATTTGAAGGCCCATA
>JAKDZT010000390.1 GCA_030462125.1 Tetragenococcus sp. | reverse complement strand
TTTTTATTTACTCCTAGATTTTTTGATTTTCTTTTTTAAAAAAGCTTGTTACAATAGTTAAGCATTATTTTGGGAGGGAAGATCATGTCTTTATTTATAGGAGTGCAAAAAATCCTTGCGTCTACAGCAAGTTCAAGCTCTACAATTAGTTCAACAAGTTCAGAAATTACTGAACCGACAACTGAAAAATTAAACGCCTTTCAACGCTGGTGGAATAGCCTTGATTGGACGGAATTAACAGGAACAATCATTTCAAAAACGCTGACTGTTCTTGCTTTAACAATTTTATTTGCTGTATTAATACGTTTAGCAGACTATTTTATTAACCGTAGTTTTCGTGTTAATAAGAAAAAGAAACAAAATGAAGTACGCGTAAAGACAATGAATACATTGGCCAAAAACGTCTCACACTATACTCTAGGCTTTTTTTACATTTATTCATTGCTTTCTTCCCTAGGAGTTCCTGTAGGTTCTCTTTTAGCTGGTGCCGGCATTGCTGGTTTAGCGATTGGTCTTGGTGCACAAGGATTCATGAATGATGTCATCAATGGCTTTTTCATTATTATCGAACAACAATTCAATGTTGGTGATTATATCCAACTAACAGACATCGAACTTGAAGGAACGGTTATCTCCGTTGGCTTACGCACCCTCCAATTACAATCAGCTGATGGAACCGTCCATTTTATTCCTAACCGGAATATTACTACGATTAGTAATACTTCTCGCTTTGATATGCGTGTTTTGGTAAACGTACGGGTAAATCCTTCTGAAGGAATCGAAGGAATCCAGCAAGCGATTGAACGAGCAAACCAAAAAATTGTCGATAATTATTCTGAATATATCCAAACACCGCCCGTTATTTTCGGGATCGTTGACCTAGGAAACAGTAATTTTGCCATTCAAACAACCATGTATGTTAAAAATGGACAACAGGGAAAACTGCAAGAAGAATTACTAAGCACTTCCATTCAAGAACTAACAAAGGATGGTTATTCCATCCCATCATCTCCTATCAACGTCTAAAAAGACTCGAAAAGGTTTTTCCCTTTTCGAGTCTTTTTTACGTATTTAGTTCTTCTCTTACTCCATTTTCTCTTGGCACAAATTCATACCTTTTTTCTACTTCATGCACAAGATGATTAATCGATTTTAATATTTCTTTTCTAGTAACAATTCCTTCAAAAACATTGTTTTCATCTACCACTGGTAAAAAGGAAGCATCTACCAATAAATGAAGAGCATCTTCTAAGTCATTTTCTTGCCCTAAGGAGGCAATATTAGCTTCCATTACATCAGACACAGTTAGACCTGCAAGTACACTCGAATTAAATCCGTTAAGATCCATCATTTTATCGACGATATTAGCCAAGCTAATTAATCCCATTAAATGATCAGATGAATCTAAAACAGGAATTTTGCTATACCCTACCTTGGATAAAACCAACAGCGCATGTTCTACTGGGTGACTATATAATACAGTAGCTACATTATCAGCTGCCACCAAAAATGATTCTTTATTTTCCAAAAGTAAGGATTTGGTATTTTTCCCAATCA